>JAFQGN010000066.1 GCA_017398245.1 Clostridia bacterium
AAAATCACAGCTCGTCGTGGATCCAGTTGGCGCGGCAGCGTCTGATCAGGCCGCAGGACGCGCGGACGGTAAGGCTGATGAGGTTGGCGATATAGATGCCGTAAATGCCCCAATCCAGCACGTAGCCCAGCAGCCAGCTCAGCGGCAGGCGCACGGCCCACACGCCCAGAGAATTGTACAGCATGACATACCTCTGGTTGCCGCCCACCTTGAGCGCGGGATCGACCGTGTTGATGAGCGAGCCGGTGATCTGGTAGACGAGCATCATCCACAACAGGACGGAGCAGGTTTTGGCGATGGACGGATCGGCGGTATAGAGCATGGAAAGCTTTTCGCCGAAAATGCCGATGATCAGGCCAAGCGATACGCAAAGCGCAAGGCAGGCCAGCGAGATCAGCAGAGAAGAACGATTCGCCTCCGCCTTGCGGCGCGCGCCGATGTGCTGGCCGACGACGGTCATCACGACGGCCATGCAGATGCCTTGCGGGAGGCTGGCGAAGTTATTGAGGGTGTTGACGATCTGATAGATGCTGGCCGCGCGCGTGCCAAGGCCCACGCACATGGTGTTGGCCAGCATGTAGCCGCCCTGAATGGAGATCTGCTCAAACGTCATGGGCATGCCGACGCGCATGACCGTTTTGCAGATGCCCATATCCGGCTTGAGCAGATTGGGGACATGCACGTGAAAATTTGAACTGCCGCGCAGCACAAAGAACAGGATGACCAGCGCGCCGAACAGGCGGCAAATGACATAGGCAAGGCCAGCGCCGAGCATATCCAGCCTGAACACCTTCAAAAACACCCATGCGCACAGAAGCTGCACCACGTTCATGCCGATGGCCACGTACATGGACGCGCGCGAATTGCCCGATGCGCGCAGAATGCCCACGAGCACATTATAGAGCATAAGGAACGGGAACGAGAGCATGAGCGTGCACAGGTAGACCGTCGTTTCCGCAAACAGCTGCTCCTCCGCGCCGGGCAGGAGCAGGCGCAGGATGGGCCGGGCGAAGACGATGACCAAAGCCGTGATCAGGCCCGAAAGCACGACGGTCATGAGAATAGACTGTTCCACCGTAGCCGACGTGCGCACGACGTCTCTTGCGCCGACATAGCGCGCCACCAGCACGGCCGAGCCCATAGTGAGCATGGCGAGGGTGGTGGTAAGCAAGGTGACGATCTGGTTTCCCGTGCCGACCGCCGCCAGCGCGCTTGCGCTGATCCCGCCGATGACCATGGAAAAGATCATGCCGATGACGGTGGTGGCCGTGTTTTCAATAATAACAGGCACCGCAAAGCGCAGCGCCGAGACCTGTTTCTTTTCAGACATCTTTCGCATCTCCTCCGCTGTGTTTCCACAGAGGCTTCCATACGTCATTATACACCCCTTCTTCCCCGCTTTCCAGTTTCCGCGCTCTTTTTAACCGGAAATTCGGCTGCCGTATTGCGTTTTGAGGCGGCGTGTGGCAAAATAGACCCGAGAAACCCCTTTACTTATACAGGGAGGTCTGTACTGTATGAAAAACGCTTCCATCAAACTGGATCGTTCCTTTACCATCGGCCGCATCGATCCGCGCATTTACGGCTCGTTCATCGAGCACCTCGGCCGCGCGGTGTACGGCGGCATTTATGAGCCCGGCCATCCGAGCGCAGACGAGAACGGCTTCCGCAAGGACGTGATCAAGCTCGTTTCCGATCTGGGCATCTCCGTGGTGCGCTATCCTGGCGGTAATTTTGTTTCCGGCTTTGACTGGGAAGACTCCGTCGGCCCGCGCGAAAACAGGCCCAAGAGGCTGGATCTGGCGTGGTTCACCACCGAAACGAACGAAGTGGGCCTGCACGAGTTCATCGATTGGTGCAAGGCTTCCGGCACCGAGCCGATGTATTCCATCAACCTGGGCACCCGCGGCGTGGACGCCGCGCGCTCCATTGTGGAATACGCAAATCATAAAGGCGGCTCCTACTATTCCGACATGCGCATCAAAAACGGCGCGAAGGACCCGTTCAACATTAAGCTGTGGTGCCTGGGCAACGAAATGGACGGCCCCTGGCAGATGGGCCACAAGACCGCGACCGAGTACGGCCGCATCGCCAACGAGGCCGGCAAGATCATGAAGTGGGTGGATCCGTCCATCGAGCTGGTGGCCTGCGGCTCTTCCTCTTCCACGATGCCCACCTTCGGCGATTGGGAATACACTATGCTGGACGAGTGCTATGACGTGGTGGATTACGTCTCCCTGCACCGCTATTACGGCAACCCCACCAACGATACCCCCGGCTTCCTCGCCCGCACGATGGATCTGGACGATTTCATCCACACGGTCGTGGCCATCTGCGATGCGGTAAAGGGCAAGAAGCACTCCAAGAAGACGCTGAACCTCTCCTTTGACGAGTGGAACGTATGGTACCATTCCAACCAGAAGGACCAGGAAGTCTGGAAGGCGGACAAGTGGGGCCGCGCGCTGCCGCTCTTGGAGGACATCTACAACTTTGAAGACCTGCTGCTGTGCGGTTCGATCCTGAACACCTTCCTGCGCAATGCCGACCGCGTGAAGATCGCGTGCCTGGCGCAGCTGGTGAACGTAATCGCCCCGATCATGACCCGCAACGGCGGCGGCGCTTGGGCACAGACCACCTACTGGCCGATGCTGCATGTTTCCAAGTACGGCCGCGGAATTTCTCTGCGCGCCATCGTGGACACGCCGGTGTACGACTGCTCCGATTACGAGGGCGTGCCGGTCATCGATGCTTCCGCCGTGTACGGCGACGACGGCAGCGTGACTGTGTTCTGCGTGAACCGCGATATGGAATCTCCCTTCCAGCTCGATCTCGACCTGCGCGATTTCGGCGAGCTGAAGCTGGCCGAACACATTCTTGTGCATCACGACGACGTGAAGGCCATCAACACCGAGGAGAACCCGAACAACGTGGCCCCGGTGGCCGGCCCCGGCGGCACTATGGACGGCGGCCGCGCGACCGTTTCCATCCCGGCGCTGAGCTGGAACGTGCTGCGCTTCACGAAGTAAGTTTTCGATAGGAGATTTTGCGAGAGGGGTATTTCTTTTGAAAAAGAAATACCCCTCTCGCGCTCTCCCCAAAGAAACCGATTATTTGGTTAGCTTTTTCTATCGATCCGTTCGGCGGCAGCTATTGTGGACGGGCACCGCCCGCTCTTTAGGAAAAGAAATACCCTTCTCGCGCTCTCCCCAAAGAAACCAATTAGGAGAAGCTATTTCTATCGATCGGTTCAGCGGCAGCTATTGTGGACGGGCACTGCCCGCTCTTCTGGAGAAGAAAAGGGG
>JAFQGN010000067.1 GCA_017398245.1 Clostridia bacterium
CTGGACGGCGGACCCAGACGGCAACCGCATCGAGATCATGGAGATCAGGCCCGAATCTCCGCAGGCGCAGTGGAAGTAAAAACAAAGCGGGCGCTTTTATCGGCCGGGTCATGAGAAACGGCTGATTTACGCATGCATTGCGAAAATTTGCATCACACGCGGGCGGCGCGCATACGTCGCCCGCGCATTCCGTACCCCCGAAGGAGGAACACACAAATGACGAAAAGAATTCTTGCCCTGTGCCTTTGCCTGATGCTGGCTATGTGTATGCCTGGCTTTGCGCAGATGGCCTCGCAGGGGTATTCGCTGGAAGGACTGGAGCGGTATTCCTCCTTCATTGCAGACGAAGAAAGCGGCGAATGGAGCGTTTCCGACCCGCTGTATGCCGCGGTGCAGGACGCCGTGGCCGCGGGCGAAGTGAAAAATGCCGCAAAGGACGGGCTGGCGGTGTATCAGCTGCGCCTGTGTGGCAACGAGAAGACCGGCACGCTGCGCCCGGAGATCGAGATCCATTACATCGCCAGGAACCCCATCGGCGTGCAGGCGGTGAGCATTTTCACCGGCGGCGCGCGCTATGATTTTGCGGCCAAGGGTGTTTCCGCCCAGTTTGGCGGGCAGCGCGCCGAGCAGATCGTTCTGCCGGTGGACGACATGGCCGTGCTGAAGGCGATCGCCGGGGCCGAAGAGCTGGAGCTGATCCTGCACGGCGCAAGCGATATCTACCGCACCAAGCTGTCCCTTTCCGCCGAAGCGAAGAACGCCAAGGCCGCTCTGGAGCAGCTTTCGCTGCGCTGCAATGCGCTGATAGGCGAACTGGAAGCCCTGAACGCGGGCAGCTATCGGCTTTGGGATCTTTCCCGCGCCGAATGGGAGGCTGCGCTGGGCTTTGCGCCCGCTTGCACGGTTTCCGAAGCGCAGGAGGCGAGCATGCTCGCCTTTGGCGATAAGGGCGATGCGGTGGAACAGCTGCAGGCATTGCTTGCGCAGGCCGGGTTCTTTGCCGGCGCGGAAGAAAAGGAGTACGGCGCTAAGACCGCAGCAGCCGTTGCGCGCGCGCAGGAATATTTCGGCCTGATCGTGACCGGCAGCGCAGACGGCGCGCTGATCGGCTGTCTGCAGGGCGAAACTGCCCCGGTGCGGGAAAAGACGGAAGCCGAAGTTGAGCTGACCGCGCTGGGCGATGCGGCGATCGGCGTGGATCGCTGGTGGATAGCGCAAAAGGTGAACGCTTCCGCATCGAGCGCCGCGCTCATCTGCCCGGACAAGGGCAATGTGTTCGCCGTGTGCGAAGGCCGCATCGAAAACAGGGGCGGCAGCGAGATCAGCCTTGGCTGGACGATCACGGGCGAGCTGGTGGTGAACGGATCCATCCGCTATGCGTGCACGCTGCGCGCAGAGAGCGACGCGGGCGAGGGCTTTGGCAGCTCTCTTTTGCCGCTGGCCGCGAGCCGGCTGATCGTAGCGGCGGAGCTCCCGCAGGGCGTGCTGGAGAATGCGAGCTCTGCCGTACTGGTGCTCAGCGACGGCACAAACAGCATGGAATATACGCTGATCGGCTGATCAGATCCATAAAAGACAGGCTCTTTCGCACGAAAGGGCCTGTCTTTATGTGAATCACCCTGGGAGGGGCATTAGACGTGCGGAAGGGACTGATTTTTCGTTGCACGTCTGTGCAGGGGGTGTAAGTTTGGCTGAACGGTTGCGTATTTTTCATTATGTATAAAAAGCGGGCGCACCGGCAGGAACTTTGCGTTTTGTAGCGAATACTTAACGATAATATGGGGAGGTATGCCCTGCGGCATGCGTCCTGTCAACAGGAGAGAGACATGAAAGCGATCATCCTTGCCGCCGGATATGCGACGCGGCTGTATCCGCTCACGAAAAACACGCCGAAGGCGCTGCTGCCCATCGCCGGGCGGCCTATGCTGGACTGGTTTTACGATAATCTTGCGCAGACCGGCCGTTTCGACGGCGTTTACGTCGTCTCCAACCATCGCTATTACGAACCCTTCTGCCGCTGGGCGGAAGAGGCGCGCAAAAATTGGCCGAACATCCCGCTGGAAGTGATCGACGACGGCACGAAGGATGAGACCGAGCGCCTGGGCGCAGTGGGCGATATCCGCTGCGCGATCGAAAAGGCCGGGATCGATGACGATGTAATGGTCGCCGCTTCGGATAATTTCATCACCTTCTCGCTGGAGGGCTTTTTGGCCGAATTTGAACGCACCGGGTGCGATACCCTTCTGGCATGGCATATGCCCGATTACGAAGACCGCAAGAACATGGCCATCGCCACGCTGGACGAGACGGGCAAGGTGGTGCGCCTGCACGAAAAGCCGGCCGAACCCGAAACGGACATTGCCATTTTCGCCATTTACCTGTACCGCAAGGACACTCTGCCCATGATCGGCCAGTTTTTGGACGAGGGCAACAACGGCGACAGCCCCGGAAGGTTCCCGGCATGGCTGTATACGAAAAAGGACATGCGCGTATGGTTCTATCCGGGCGAATGCGTGGACATCGGCACGCACGCGCATCTGGAAGAGGTGCACGCGCGATTCCCGGATGAGGAATCCGTGCGCAAAGTGATGGTGGACTGATAACGAACACATACAACGGGCAGAGCGCATCTGCGTCTGCCCGTTTCCGGTTTTGGAACGAGCTGCTAAAGGAGGGACGCCGCTTTGCCGACCGCTGCGCTGATTTACGATTTTGACCACACGCTTACCCCGCGCAATATGCAGGAATTCGGCCTGATGGAAGAATTACGCTCGGACCCGGACGATTTCTGGAACGAGTGCAGGCAGTTTGCGCTGAAATACAATGCCGACGGCATCCTTTCCTATATGGCTGTCACGCTCTCTCGCGCAAAGAGGCTGGGTATCACGCTGCGGCGCGAGGACTTTGTGCGCCTGGGCGGCACGATCGACTTTTATCCCGGGGTGGAGGAATGGTTCGGCAAGACGAAAGCCTTTGCAAAGAGCGTAGGGCTGGAACTGGAGCATTACATCATCTCCTCCGGCATGACGGAGCTGATCGAAGGCAGCCGCATCGCAAAGGAATTCAAGGCGGTGTACGCCGCATCCTATTGCTATGACGACGACGGGCAGCCCTTCTGGCCGGCGACGGCGATCAATTACACGGCGAAGACGCAGCATCTGTTCCGCATCAACAAGGGGATTCTGGAGATCACCAACGACCGCGACCTGAACGATTACACGCCCGAGGAGAAGCGGCGCATCCCGTTCAGAAATATGATCTATATCGGCGACGGCTACACGGACGTGCCCTGCATGAAGATGACCAAGCAAAAGGGCGGCACGGCCATCGCCGTGTATCAGCCCGAGCACGGCGACGTGGCCAGGTCTCTGCTGCGGCAGCGAAGGGCGCATTACGCGTTGGAATCGGACTACCGCGAGGGGAGCGACCTTTGGCACGTGGTGTGCGGCATTCTGGACGACATCGCTCAGCAGGAACGCGAAAAGGCCTGACAGAAGCAAAAGAGGTTGAATATGTATACTATTGGTATTGATATTGGCGGCACGGCCGTGAAAATGGGCGTGATCGGCCGCAACATAGAGCCCATCTGGAGACACGAGATCCCCTTTGAGCCGGGCGACCCGGAGGCGATGCTGATGAAGATCGCCCAGTGTGTGCGCGAGGCGGGCGAGCGGTATCCGCTCAACCGCGTGGGCGCAGCCTGTGCAGGCTCGGTGGATCTGCGCACCGGGCAGGTATGGGGCGATAACATCGCCTTTCATGGCGTTCCCGTGCGCGATATATTGACGGAAGAGCTGGGGCTTCCCGTATGGGTGGACAACGACGCGCAGGCGGCCATGCAGGCCGAATGGACAAGCGGCGCATGCAAGGGCGCAAACCACGCGGTGTTCATTTCGCTGGGCACGGGCATCGGCGGCGCGCTGGTGCTCAACGGTCAGCCATACCGCGGGCGCGCGAACGGCGGCGCGGAGCTGGGACACATCATCGTACATGCCGGGGGCGAGGAATGCTCCTGCGGCATGCGCGGCTGCTATGAAGCCTACGCCTCTGCAACAGCGCTGGCCCGCATGGCCGGCAGGCCCGCGCGCGAGGCGATCGACCTGGCGCGCAGCGGCGAGCGGCGCATGCGCGAGGTGTTCCGCCAGTATTGCCATGAGATCTGCCTGGGCATGATCAGCCTGCTCTCTATTTTTGAGCCGGAGGTGCTGGTCATCGGCGGCGGCATCAGCGGGGCAGGAAGATTTCTTTTGGACACGATCCATGAAGAGATGGACAAGATCAACCCGTGGGTGTTCTCTTCCGACGTGCTGATCACCCTTGCGCGCCACAAGAACGATGCGGGCATCATCGGCGCGGCGGCGCTGGCGGAATACTACATCGACGACGGCATGCAGGGCTGAAAAGAGGCGCGTCATGGCACAGGGAATTGCTTTTTGCGGGTTGAACGGTTCGGGAAAATCCACGCTCGCCTATGCGCTGGCCAAAGCGACCGGCTATTTTGAAATGGATGCGGAGGATTACTATTTTCCGGAGCAAAGGGATTCCCGGCAGCAGGCGCTGGAGGGCGCGGAAAACATCAAAACTTACCATTTGGGAGATGTTCCTTTCTCTGTTCCACGCACAAAGGACGAAGTGCAGGCGGCGATGCTGGCAGATATGCAGGCGCATCCGCAGTTTGTGCTGGCCGGGGTGACAATGCGCTGGCGCAGCGAAATTTTGGAGCGCGTCGGGCTCGTGTTTTGGGTGCAGACGCCGCCCGAGGAGCGCGTGCGCCGCATACAGATGCGCGAAGAATTCCGCTTTGGCGGCAGGGTGCTGCCCGGCGGCGATCTGTACGAACAGCAGAGCAAATTTCGCAAAATGGCGTTTGAGCGCGACATTGCCGCAGTGGAGCAGAGCCTGCAGGGACTCAAGTGCCCGGTGGTGCGCTTGGACGGCACGCTGCCGGTGGAGCAGAACCTGCAAACCATCCTTGAGCGGCTGGTTTGCATGACCGAAAAATAAAAAGTCCCCGTCAGACGAGCGTCTGACGGGGACTTTTTGTGCATTTGTGAGGGAAACACGGGGCCTCCGCTGTGCAGACGCGGCTTTTTCGGATTTATGGGACCGAAACACGGAGGTTTCCGCTGTGCAAGGGGAGTTTTTCCGGATTTGCGAGGCCGAAATGCGGATTTGACCGGAGTTTTTATACACCGGTGCCGTCGAACAGCGGGATCTCGGTGACGCCGGAGGAATCGGTTTCCTGAAAGAAGCCGTTTTCGAAGCCAAGCGATTCGGCGGCGGAGACAGCCTGTTCATACTCTTCCTCGGTGAGCATGCGGTCCAGCGGTGGGTATTTGAACGCATCGCCGAAGGGGGTGTACTGGGCCATCAGGCTCAGCCATGCATCCGGAAGCGCGCGGCGGATCCAGACAAGTACTCGTTTTGTCTCCTCGATCTGCCCGGGGAGAACGAGGTGGCGCACGATCATGCCCTTTTTCATGAGGCCGTCTTCGCCGATGACAGCCGCGCCGGTCTGCCGCGCCATTTCGCGCAAGGCTTTGGAGGCGTGGGCGAAATAATCCGGCGCGCCGGAATAAAGGCCGGAGACGGCGGAGCTCATATACTTCATATCAGGCAGATAAATATCGATAAGGCCTTCCATAAGACGTATATTTTCAGCTTTTTCATAGCCGGAGCTGTTCCAGACAACGGGGATTTCGGGGCGATAGATCTCCAAAGCGCGCATGATGGCGCTCTGAAAATGGGTCGGGTTCACCAGATCGATATTTTTCGCGCCCTGATCTTCCAGTTCGCGGAAAATATCAGCCAGACGCTGCGCGCTGATCTTTTTGCCGATACGACCGCGGGAAAGATCAAAATTCTGGCAATAGACGCATTTGAGCGAGCAGCCGGAGAAGAACACCGCGCCGGAGCCGAGCTCGCCGCCGATGATGGGCTCTTCGCCAAAATGCAGCGCGGCGCGCGCGACGACGGCTTCTTCCGGCATGGAGCAGTATCCCGTTTGCGCGGCGCGGTCGATATTACAGTTACGGGGACAAAGCGTGCAGAGCATGGGAAAACCGCCTTTCTGAGAAGAGACGCCGGAGGGCGCTGCCCTCCGGACTCCTGCTTAAGGGGCATTGCACCTTAAGAATCCCATCTTGAATTTGGCTTATACAACAAACGCGATATACGTTTGTATGGCGTAATAAATCTAAAAATAGGCTTCTTTTAGGAGGGGCTTGGGGAACCCTTTTCTTCACCTGAAGAAAAGGGTTCCCCAAATCACCCCTAAAACAGATTTACTCGACAGAGCAACCAAACCCAATACAGGTTTCTTTTAGAGGGGGTTCGGGGGAGACCATTTCTTTTCCCAAAGAAAAGGTCTCCCCCGAAATCGTTCTCTCGTTAGCTTTCCTCGCCCATGGTTTCGGCACAGAGACGGGCATAGAGGCCGCCTTTGGCGAGGAGTTCTTCGTGGTTGCCGGACTCGACGATGCGGCCATGCTCCATGGCATAGATGCAATCGCAGGCGCGGATGGTGGAAAGCCGGTGCGCGATGAAAATGGACGTGCGGCCGGCGGAGATCTTCTGGATGGAATCCTGAATAAGCGCTTCCGTATTGGAATCGATATTCGCGGTGGCTTCGTCCAGAACCAGAATGGACGGATCGTGCGCGATAGCGCGCGCGAAGGAGATGAGCTGCCTTTCGCCCGTGGAGAAGGTCGCGCCGCGCTCGGCCACCATGTGGTGCATGCCGCCGGGCAGGCTGTTCACGAAATCTTCCGCACAGGAGAGGCGGATGGCCTCGGCCACCTGTTCATCGGAAATGGGCGCGTTGATGCGCACATTATCGGCAATAGAGCCGACGAAGAGGAACACATCCTGCAGAACAACGCCGACCTGGCTGCGCAGCGCGCCGAGCTTCCATTCGCGGATGTCTACGCCATCGACCAGGATGCGGCCCTTTTGCGGTTCGTAGAACCGGCTGAGCAGGCTGATGATGGTGGTTTTGCCCGCTCCTGTCGCGCCGACGAAGGCGATCTTGTCGCCCGGCTTGGCCTTGAAGCTGACATCGCGAAGGACCCAGTCTTCATTATTGTAGGCGAACCAGACGTGGTCGAATTCGACCGTGCCGACGATGGGTTCGTCCCTGCCGGGAGCGTCGAGCTGTTCCAGATTGCCGTCGTCGTTCAGCAGAGTGAAGATGCGCTCGGCGGAGACCATGGCGGACTGGATGTTGTTGTACTTTTCAGCAAGATCGTTGATCGGCTCAAAGAACTGCTCGATATAGCTCTTGAACGCGACGATCACGCCGACTTCGATGGCGCCGACCGCAATGCCGACCTTGTTGAAGCCGAACAGCAGAAGCAGCACGACGGCCAGCGAGGTGATAACTTCCATGACCGGGCGCAGGAAAGAATTCATGAGCACCTGGAACATGGTGGTCTTTTTGTACTTGCGGTCCAGTTCAAAGATCTCGGCATACTTTTCCTTTTCGCGGTTGAACGCCTGGATGATGCGGATGCCGGAGAGCGATTCGGCAATGAAGCCGTTGATCTGGCCGATGAGCGCCTTCATACGCACGAAATTCTTGCGCAGGGCGTTGCGGCAGGCGACGGAGATTATTGCGATCAGCGGGAGCACCGTGAACGAGACCAACGCCAGACGCCAGTCCATGATGAGCATAGTGGCTGTCAGGCCGATGAGCAGGAACACATCGCGGAACAGGCCGACCAGAACATCGGTATAGAAGGAGTTGAGCTCTTCCACGTCGTTCGTCGCACGCGTGAGCAGGCGGCCGGAACCCATTTTGTCCATATCCGCAAGGGGCATGGCATGGATATGCCGGAACATCTTGCGGCGCAGATCGTCCAGAATACTCTGGCAGATGCGCGCCATAATGCGCTGCTGGAACAGCGAGCACAGGCTGCCGGTGGCGATGACGATAAAGTAGATCAGCGCAAGGCCCCAAAGGGAATAGAGGCCGGTCTGCGCGTTGCCGGCGATGAGGAAATCATCGATGGCGATCTCCAGAACATAGGGCTTGGCCAGATCGGACGCGTTTACCAGCAAAACGCAGGCCACGCACAGAAGGAGCATCCACATGTGGGGCTGCATCAGCTTCATCAGCGGCTTGAGCACGCTCTTGTTGGCCTTGATCCGCTTGCCGTCCGGGGTAAAGTTGCTTGTCGGGCCTCCGCGCATCATTCGGCATCCGCCTCCTCTCCCTTTTGCTGTTCGTGGAAGATGTGGGCGTATTCGCCGTTGAGAGCGAGGAGCTGTTCGTGCGTGCCGCGTTCGACGACCTTGCCGTGCTCCATGTAGAGGATCTCGTCGGCGCCGAGCACCGCAGAGAGGCGATGCGCGATGACGATGACGGTGCGGCCTTCGAACTCAGTCTTGAGCGCATGCAGGATGCGCGCTTCGGTGGCGGTATCCACTGCGCTGAGCGTATCGTCCAGCAGCAGGATCTTCGGCCCGCGCACGAGCGCCCTTGCGAGGGAAGTGCGCTGTCTCTGGCCGCCGGAGAGGTGGTTTCCGCGCTCGCCGCACAAGGTGGCAAGCTTTTCGGGCATGTTTTCGATATCTCCGGTCATGCCGGCAATATCCAGCGCCCGGCGGATCTCCTCTTCGCTCGCGCCGGAGAAGAAATCGACATTTTCCTTGATAGAGACATTGAAGAGGAAGCCGTCCTGCGGGACATAGCCGCAGGCGTCGCGCACGGATGCGGCGGGAATATCGCAAATATCGCGCCCGTCGACGAAGAGCTGGCCTCTTTGCGGCTGCAAAATCTTGAGCAGAAGCTGCAACACGGTGGATTTACCGCTGCCCGTGGGGCCGACGATGCCGAGCATGCCGCCGGCGGGCACATGGAAGCTGATATCTTCCACCGCAGGAGTAGTGCCGTCAAAATGGGTGTAGGAGAGGTTCCTGGCTTCGATCTCGCCGAAGACCGGGGTGTTGTCCTCTCTGCGTTCGAATTCGGGGATCTCCTCGATATCGAACAGGGCCTGCAGCCTCTTAAAGCTGGCCATGCCCCTTTGCAGCATGTTCACGATGCGGCCGATAGCAGTGACCGGATTGACGATCATGGTGAGGTAGGAGTTGAAGGCGACGTAATCGCCAACGCTCATTTCACCGGCGAGCACGAGATTGCCGCCATAGACGATGCCGATGACGTAGCTCAGGCCGAAGAGCAGCTTCATGATGGGCTGCGTGAGGGCCGAGGTATCGTTCAGATCGATGTTCGCCTTGCGCATGGTCTCGCTTTCCTGGGCGAAGACCTCGTTCTGCGCTTTTTCCTGCGCAAACGCCTTGAGTACGCGCATACCGTTGATGTTTTCCTGCACATGGCCGGAAATATTGGTGAACAACTCCTGCACGCGGCGGGATTTACGCTGCACCTTGCGGCCGATATACGTGATCAGGAACACTGCAACAGGGATAGGCGCGAGGGCGAGGAAGGTGAGCCTTCCGCTGATGCCGGCAGCCATGGCCGTGATGGAAAAGCTGATGGACACCAGCGCGTTGAGCGACTGGGAGAGCACCATGCTCATCATCATACGCACGGCGTTGACATCATTGATGGCGTAGGCCATCATGTCGCCGGAGCGATGGGTACCGTAAAACGAGATGGGCAGCTTCTGGAGATGGTCATACAGCTGGTTTCGCAGCCATATTTCCAGCTCACGCCCGTTGCCGATGATGAAATAGCGCCAGGCGAGCCTTGTGAGGAACACGCCGATGGCGATCCACAGGATCATCATCGCCTTGGGAAGAAATTGCCCAAACGTGACGCCGCCAAGCGCAGCGTCTTCGAGCAGGTCGACCGCTTCGCCGAGTACGATCGGCGCGCGGGTGGAGATCCACGAGCACAGTATCAAAAAGAACGCGCCCGGGAAGTACTTCCAGCCGTACTTTTTTAGAAAGGGTTTCAGCATGCGTTTTCTGTCCTCCTTGCGCATGGGTTCCGTTGAGGAACGATGCGGGGAGGATCTTTCTTTGGGAAAAGAAAGACCCTCCCCGCACTCTTCCCAAAGAAACCATTTTGGTGGTGGTGCATAGATGCGGCGCATAGCGCCGTGGTCTTTCTTGCCCTTCCGGGAAAGAAGTATAAAATTGTTCAAGGCATGCTGAAAAGGAGGAAATGCGTGCAAAAATGCCCGCAAAAAGCAGACAAAAGCAGCCGCGCACGGCCGTTTACAGCCCTGCGCCATGTTTCCGTGGCCCCGCGCGTTTTTTATGCGCGGCAGCGGTGGTTTGCGCCCCGTCTTTGCCGGGGACGATTTGTTTCACGTGAAACACACAGCGGATATGTTTCACGTGAAACAATCCGCCATCCTTCGCGTTTCTCCGGCTCCGCACTTAACCGAATATGGAGCCTGTCCTTCTTGCATCCTCAAACATTCTCTATTATAATACCTTTAGCGTCCCTTTTGCAAGTTTCCGCGCGCATCATGCGCTTCTGCAGGGGCTGTTTCTACATTATATATAGTATATTTTTCCGCATACGTGTTCCGGGGCTTCTGCCCGGGGTTTATGGAGGTTCAAATGCAGGAAAAGAAACCGAGCCGCACGGGCTGGCTTCCGTCGGTTTGCATCGTTCTGCTGTGCTGTCTGATCGCATGGCTGGGCGCAAACTGGCTCGTGCCCGAAAAAACGAATTCTTTGAACGAATACATCGAGCTGCCGGCCTATGCAGGTCAGCCCTGCGTACCGCTGGGCGACAGCGCCGCCTATTACGATGGCACCATACTGTATGCGCTACGCGAAAACGGCATGCAGCGCTGGTCGTATCTGGCGGGCGCGAACGCGGGCTTCCACACCGGCGTGGGCGGCGTGACCACATGGACCGGCGCGCAGGTCACCTTGCTGGATGAAACCAGCGGCGATACCGTCTTCAGCGTGACCATGGCGAAAAAGGTGCTTTCCGCGCGCGCGGGCAATCTGTACGTAGCCGTGTGCACCGGCGACGAGGACGACGTGACCATGATCATCCTCGACCGCAACGGCAAGCAGGTAGATTCCATCGAAAAGCCGAACCTGACCGTGCTGGATTACGGCTTCTTCAATTCCGGCAATCTCTTCTGGCTGATGACGCTTGATTCCGACGGCACGGTGCCCACCAGCCAGCTGACCACCTACAAGCCCGGCAAGATGGAGACCGGCTCCATCATCGACAGCGAGCAGGTGGTCTACAAGGTCCTGTTCCATTCCACGAACATCCGCGCCGTGGGCACGAGCTACGCCCGCTCCTACGATTACACAGGCAAGGAGAACGCGGCCGACCGCCTGCTGGTGTACGGCTGGTATCTGCAGGATCTGTACGGCGACGGCGAAAACCCGCTGATGCTGTTCGTTCCCATGGAGGACACCGGTGGCGTTGCCTCCATTCAGGATGTGCGCCTGGTACAGGGCTCCTTTGACCGGACGATCCGCCTGCCGTATGCGTGTTTCGATGTGTTTGCGGGAAACGGCGTGGTCTACGGTTTTACGAACGATTACCTCGTTCTGGGAACCATCAACGGCTCTTCTACGACTATATATCAGCTGCCTGTGTTTGCCGAGGATGTGCTCGGCATAACGGAGGATAACAAGGCGCTGGTCGTCTCCGGCGGCAAGGTGTATCTGGTCGAGCTGCCTGCGTAAGGCTACGGCGGGACTCTGTCCCGCACCCTGCTTAAGGGAATTCTTCCCTTAAGAATCCCCTATTGGGGCTTCTTGTCATCAAGACAGGCTCTGTCTCTGTCGGAGGGAACTTTTCCGGCCCACCTATACACAGCTACAATTGGAGCCCACACTGTCCCTGTTATCCGTTTCCCTAAATTGAGGGGTCAAGGGGGAATCATTCCCCCTTGCAGAGGTTTCAGGGGACGGAGTCCCCTGACGTACCTCATGCGTCCCCGAAAGGAGCGTGCTTATGAACATTTTCGATGTGATCATTCTGGCGATCCTCGGCGTGAGCCTAATTTCAGGCATGTACAAGGGGTTTCTGGCTTCCGGCCTGACGATCATCGGCTTTATTGCGGCTTGGGCCGGCGCGATGCATTTTTACCCACAGTTGAGCGCGGCAGTGCAATCCAACTCCGAGCTGATGGGCATGCTGCACTATTATCTGGACGCGGGCGCGCTGTTTGAAACCGGCGCAATGGGGGAAAAGCTGGTCGGCGCGATCTCGCAGACAGAGCTTGCGCAGGCGGCGGCCTCGCTGAAGCTGCCCGCCATCATCACCGACGCGTTCCAGCAGAACGTGCTGGCGCAGAGCTTTGCTGCGCTGGACATGGCCACGCTGGCGGATTATCTGGGCCAGACGATCTGCGGCGCGGCGATTAACGTGCTCTCGTTCCTGATCATGTTTGTTGTGAGCTATATGGTATCGCTTTTGCTGGTGAACCTGCTCAACCATGTGTTCCGGTTTCCGATATTGCGGCATCTGGACTGGCTGCTGGGCGGAGCGTTCGGCCTGGTGCGCGGCGCGGTGATCGCAGCGCTGGTCTTCTCCCTTGTGCCGATGGCGGTTTCCATGCTGCCACTGGAAGTGACCGAAGAGCTGGTGAACACTTCCTTCTTCTATGATTTCTTCTCAAAAAACAACATACTCGCCTCTCTCGTCGAGAGTGTGTTTTA
>JAFQGN010000068.1 GCA_017398245.1 Clostridia bacterium
CTTTGGCATCCCGTCTATGGGGATGGAGGCACTACTGCGGACAAAAGAGACCGGCAGCGAGTACATCGCGGGCCGGTCTCTTTTATACATACAAACATTCGCTGCCAAATACGGCTGACGGCAGCGTGAGATGAATACCCCCCCAAATTGGCTTCTTTGGGGAGAGCGCGAGAGGGGCCTTTCTTCTCCGGAAGAAAGGCCCCTCTCGCAATTCTCTCAAAATATTACTCTTCGTCCTCGGCGTCGACGATCTCCAGATACTTCTGGAAGATGACCTCCAGCAGGTCGTCATCTTCGATACCCACATAAGCGTCCTGATCTTCGCCCTCTTCGATGCGCATGATCACGACTTCGCCCTCTTCCACGTCCTCGATATCGTCGATGGGGGAGAGCAGCGCGTATTTCACGCCCTCGTGCACAAGGGTCATGATGTGCTCAAACTTCACGATGTTCTCGTTCTCGTCGATCAGCTCAACGATGTTGTCCTGTTCCATGTAGCCGTTTTCCATATCCAAAATCTCCTTTTCGGATGAATTATCGCGTGTTTATTCCTTTGCGCGCTCCCAGCCGCCGGCGTCCAGCACGGTGGAAAGGATCTGCACCGCAGCCAGCCTGTCGATGGACTGCTTGCGCTTTTTGCGGCTCACGTCCGCCTCGATCAGCGTGCGGCGGGCGATGGCCGTGGTCAGCCTCTCGTCCTGATAGCGCACCTGCAGCCCCGCAGCCTTGAGCTTTTCGGCAAAATCGCGCACATACTGGGCCTGAAAGCCCTCCGTGCCGTCCATATTGCGCGGAAGCCCGCACAGGATCTGATCGGTTTCGTACTGCTTGGCCAGCGCCAGCACGGCGGCGATGTTGTTCTCGTCGCCCTTGTTCGGGATCGTCTCAAGC
The DNA here is from genome assembly GCA_017398245.1 of Clostridia bacterium. The sequence goes on from JAFQGN010000068.1 coordinate 892, forward strand.
CCCTGCGCGGTGATGCCCAGCAGATCGGACACAGCCGCGCCGATGCGCCGCTCGCCCACGTCCAGGCAGAGGATGCGTTTTACCATGGTGTGTCCTCCTGTATATTCAAGAGAGGTTTTTGTGGGGAACCCTTTCCTTTGGGAAAAGACCGGGTTCCCCACACCCCTCCGAAAAAAACGATAATGCAGCCCGGCCTAAGATCCAGCGGCAGCAGTCGATCGACTATTGACTGCATGTCCGTCTAACTGATCTTAGATTCGGCGGAAGCAAACGTCCGTCGGCACTGCCGTCCGGTCAGACGATCTTGATGCAGAACTGCGGGCAGGCCGCCGCGCAGTAACCGCACAGCGCGCACTTTTCCGGGTCGACCACGCTCTGCCCGTTTACGATCGTCAGCGCGCCCTGCTTGCACCGCTGCACACAGGCCCCGCAGCCCTCGCACCAGTTGTCGATCAGCAGACGGCGCGGCTGCGTTCGCAGGCGTTCTACGGCCTTCTGCGGCAGCGGTCGGCCCTCAAAAAACGCGATATTGCAGTCGATCTCGTCGATGGACTGCATCCCGATGGCAACACTTGCAAGGTAGGGCTGCTCCAGCGCGTATGCAAGAGCCTCTTCCCGCTTGTGGATCAGACTCCCGCCGCCCAGCGCCTTCATGCCATACAGGCCGATTCCGCGCTCATGAGCGGTTCTGCAGGCCTCTTCCATCTCGGCGGCCGTCCCGTCCGGCACGCCGATGCCGGCCATGTTCACCAGCGGCATGATCACGTCCACATTCGGAAACGCGCTCGCCGAGCGCACGCACGAGACAAAATGCGTGCTCACACCCGTCTGGCCGATGTACCCGCGCTCCTTCTGCTTTGCAAGAAATTCCAACGCCTTTTCATGCCCGCGCAGCGTGTGAATGGATTCCTGCTCGTGCAGCAAAAACAGGTCGATGTATTCCCGCCCGAGCTCGCGCCGGGCCTGGTCAAAGGCCTGCTGCGCGGTCGCTTCGTCGTAGCAGTACGATTTTGTGCACACGATATAGTCCGGACACTCCCGCAGCGCCAGCCGGATCGGCTCGTAATTTTCGTAAAACTGCGCCGTATCCAAAAAATTGACGCCGCACTCTCTTGCATAGATCAAAAGACGTGCGCCGTCTTCGGGGCTGAGGTTTTTCTGGCGGATCGTAAGCGTGCCAAAGCACAAACGGGACACCTCCGGCCCGTTTGCGCCCAGTCTGCACCTGTCCACTTTTTTACTGCTCCTTTTCGATCTTTTCGACGTAGGAGCGCACAAGCTCTTCCAGTATTTCGTCGCGTTCCAGACGGCGGATCATGGAACGGGCGCTGTTGAAGCTGGTGATATAGGTCGGATCTCCGGAAAGGAGATAGCCCACGATCTGCATGATCGGGTCGTGTCCCTTCGCCTTGAGCGCCTGATATACAGACGTGATGATCTGCTCCGCAGAGTTGTCCAGCTCTGCCGGAACCGTAAACATTCTCGTTTCGCCCAGCTTGTTGTTCATGATGCACCGCCCTTCCGCAGGGAATTGTTACCCCTATTATACACCCTTTATGCCGCCATGACAAGATGTTTTTCTGAAAAATACGCAAATCGGTGCGCTTTTTTGTTCAGCGAGGCTCGGGAATGCATCTCTCTGTCAGGATCACGCGCCAGATACACCGCGCCGTGCACACCACGGGGATGGCCAGCAGCATGCCTGCCCAGCCAAAAGCGCTCCCTCCGGTCAGCACGCTGATCATCACGGCGGGCGGCGTCAGCCCCGTCGCGCCGCCGGTGATGCGCGGCGTGATCAGCAGATTGTCGATCTGCTGCACCAGCAGAACCGAGCCGATCGTCAGCGCGGCAGGCAGAATTCCGCCCGTCAGCGCGCAGATCACCGCCGGGATCCCGCCGATGAACGGCCCGAAATAGGGAATGCAGTTCGCAATGCCCACCAGCAGCCCCAGAGCAAGCGCGCCCTGCACGCCGATCAGCCCAAACAACAGCGCCGATACCGCACCCACGCACAGGCAGACCAGCGCCTGCCCGCGCAGATACGAGCGCAGTTCGTCGCGCACAGAGCTTCCCATACGCGCAAGCGTCCTTCGCCAGCGGCAGGGCACGAGCATCTCCGCCTGCAAAAGCGCGGCAGGCTTGTCGGAAAGGAAATAATACGCCAATATGCACGAAACGACCGCGGTCGAGATCCCTCCGGCCAGCGAGCCGAATACCTTCGCCGTACCGCTCCACAGGCCGCTGAGCGAATCGGACAGCTTTTGCCAGTCCAGCCCGTTCAGACTGATGCGGCTCAGCCCGCGCTCGGTCAGAAACGCGTTCCATTCGCCAATCAGCCCGTTCAGCCTACCAATGATTTCCGGCAGCGAGCCGATCAGATCGGAAAACTGTCGGGCCAGCGTCGGCAGCAGCAGCCACAGTGCGGCGGCGATCACCGCAGCGGCACAGAGCATGCCTGTCAGCGCCGCGCGCGGGCGGGGCATACGCCCGGAAAGCGCGCTGACCAGCGGATCGAGCACGAACGATACGAACCCCGCCCCCAGAAACAGCCGCAGAAGCATGCCGATCTCCTTGCGGAAAACGACGGCGAGCGCGCCCGTAATCAGAACGAGCGCAACTATTTTCAGAACAGATGCGGTAGACGAATCTTTTCTCATAGCGAATAATACGCGCAGCGCCGGGCGGCATGCCGCCCGGCGCTTATGCGGCTCAGCGGCCCATCAGGCTCTCGGCGAGCCCGACGATGCGCTTGCCCGCGTGCGAAGCCGCCCGGTGCAGCCTGCGCTGCGTGCGCGAGCTTGCCATGCCGTAGAGCGATACCGCCGTCGCCCCGAGCATGATCCCCGTGAGCATTCCCTGCATTTTTTTCATGTCCTGTCTCCTTCCTGCAGCTGGGCAGCCGCCTGCCCCTGTCCTTCTACGATCACATCTCCGTTTTCCCTTTGCACGTGGTACAGCCGCACGCGGATCCGGCCCGAGAGCAGGTCCTGCAGGATCCCGCCCGAAAGCTCGAGCGATTCCACGCCGTACCCCGTCTCGTCGATCCACGCGCCGGTAATGCAGCCCAGATGCGCTCCCTCGGGCGAGAGCGCACGCCGGGGCAGGGCGGGCGGCAGCGTACTTTTTTCATACCCGGGCTCGACCAGCACGGCCATTTCACCCAGCATGCGTACGCGCCCTGCGGGAATATACCTGCGCCCCTTCAGCCCGCAATCCACATGCAGGCCGGTCATGCGGCTGAGCGCGGGGTCGAGCTGTACGCTCAGCACCCGGCCCATGCGCCTGCCCTCGCAAACCACGGGCATGCCGTCCAGCGAATGGATGTTTTTCATGCAAAAACGCCTCCCGCGCGTGCTTTTCCCGAACCTGTTCTGCGGCAGGAAAAGTGTTTGCGGAAGGCGCAAAGGATATGCTGTTTTCTCTGCAGGTTATTTCTGGCGCAGCTTTTCGAGCCAATACATGAAGCGCGGCTCAGGCTCCGCCTCAAAGCGCATGCGCTCGCCCGATACCGGGTGCGTGAACGCGATCCGGTAGGCGTGCAGCAGCTGCCCGCCCTCTACCGGAAAGGGAGATCTCTTCGGCCCGTATACCGGGTCTCCCAGCAGCGGATGCCCCAGCGACGCCATATGCACGCGGATTTGGTGCGTCCGCCCGGTTTTGAGCCTACATTCCAGCAGCGAAGCTCCGCGCAGCTGCTCGAGCTCCTCCCAGTGGGTGAAGGCTTCTTTTCCGCCCTTGACGATCGCGAATTTCTTGCGGTCCGTCGGATGCCTGCCCAATGGCGCGTCCACATCGCCCGCATTTTCCTTCATATGGCCGATCACGATGGCCTTGTATGCGCGCTCGACGGAATGCTCGGCGATCTGCCCGGAAAGCGAAAGATGCGCGCGGTCGTTCTTGGCCACCAGCAGTATGCCGGAGGTATCCCTGTCGATCCGGTGCACGATGCCCGGGCGCAGCACCCCGCCGATGCCGCTGAGCCCGTTCAGGTGCTTCAGCAGCGCGTTGACCAGCGTCCCGTCCGGGTTTCCCGCCGCCGGATGCACCACCATGCCGCTCGGCTTGAACACCACGGCCACGTCCTCATCCTGATACAATATGTCCAGCGGGATATCCTGCGCCACCACCTCGGCAGGCTGCGCCTCGGGGATCTCGATGGAAATCTCCTCGCCGCCCTTCAGCTTCAGCCCCGCCTTTTCCGGCCGCTTGCCGTTCACCAGCACCGCGCCCTCTTCGATCAGGCTCGCCGCGCGCGAACGGGTGATCTCGGCCGCCTGCGCCACGAACACATCCAGCCGTCCGGCCTCAGCCGCAATCGTCCTGTTCATGCCTTGGCCCCCTTTGCGCCGCGCCCGCTCAGCAATAGCCACAATATGACCAGCCCCGCCCCGCAGCATACGCAGATATCCGCCACGTTGAAAATGGCAAAGCGCATAAATTCCAGGTGGATGAAATCGATCACATAGCCGTAAAACAGCCTGTCCCAAAGGTTTCCCGCGCCGCCCGCTGCGATCAGCGAAAGCCCCGCCAGAAGAGTTCTCGGCATTTCGCGCGCAAAGAGCACGTATAGGCCGATGGCCGCGATCATCACGGCGCTGAACGCGCCCAGCAGGCCCGTTGCGCCCGAAAGCGCGGAAAAGGCCATGCCCGTATTTTCGGCATACAGCCAGCCGAACACGCCGGGCCAGGCCTTGGCCGCGCCTCCGGTCTGCACTACCAGCCAGTTCGCGGCCCAGTACTTGCTCAGCCGGTCGATTGCCAGCGCGGGCAGCGCAATGGCGAGCATGATGCAAAATCTCGTCTTCCTGCTCATTTTTCACCTTTCCGGTTCAAATCTTTGTCTGTATAATGCGGATCATGTCCGCAAGAAACGCGCTGATATTGGGCATGCTCTCCAGAATAATGCGCTGCAGCAGCGCCACGACCGCCGCGCCGAGCACCGTAAAGCCGATGGCCAGCCCGAAGCCGCGCGCAAGCCCCGAAAAGAAATTCACAAAAAACAGCCTTCGCCGGTCTTTCAGATATACCAGATACTCCTCCAGCCCCAGCTGCTCCATTTGTTTGGCGATCTTTTCCAGCCGCCGAAGAGCCTGTTCGGTCATTGTGCGCCGCCCCCTTTTGCCTGTATTCTGGACAGGATGGCGCGCGTTCATGCCGCTTGAAGAAACATCGGCGGAATTCAACGAACTCCGCCGATGCGTGTATACAATGGAAAATGCTTATTCGAACAGGGAAAGATCGGCCTTGAGCACGTTCGCCTGCTCCTGCACCAGGTGCGCAAAGCGGGCGCGATAGTCTTCGATCGCCTTGCGGATCTCGGCAGATTCGCTCTTGGCGGCGTCGGCCTCGGCCTTGGCGGAAGCGAGGATGGCCTTCGCCTGCTCTTCGGCGTCGGCAATGGCCTGCTTGGCGTCCTTGTTGGCCTTGGTAACGGTGTCGTCGGCAATGCGCTGGGCAGAGATCAGCGTCTCGCGTAGGGTGGCTTCCAGATTCTTGAAATAGCCGGGCTCCTGCGGCATATCGGCCATGGCGGCCAGCTTCTCGTTGGCTTCCTGCAGCTGCTGGGCGATCTGCTGGTTTTCGCGGATCAAGACCTCCAGCTGGTCGGCCAGCTCGTCGAGGAAGGTATCGACTTCGGTCTCGCTGTAGCCGTGCTTTTCCAGGGTAAATTCCTTTTCGCGGATGTCCTTGACAGTGATCATGGCGTTGTACTTCCTTTCTGATCGTGCATACATTCTAACCGCGCCGGTAAGCACGGATGGCTGCATCTTTTTTTCTATTGTACATAATTCCCGCCGCCCTTGCAAGCCGCTGTCTTACAGCAGCGCAAACAGGATGCGGATGACGACTGTGTTGATAACGCGCAGCGCGATCACCGCCAGCCATACGCTCAGATCCACCCGCAGCCTGGCGTTGATCAGCTTGCGGCCGAGCGGGCGGAACGGAGCGACCAGCGGATCGCAGAAATTGGCAAAAAAGCGATAGATGCGCGATTCCGGCCGCGCGATCCACGAAAGCAGCGCGTAGAGGACCAGCGCCCAGTTGAGGATGCTGAAGAAATAATTCACGCCCGTGCACAGGCGGATGACGATCTCATACTGCATGCGCGCACCGCCTTATCGCCTGTCGGAATCGTTCGTGTAGGCGATATCCACGCTGTTGGGCGCGATCAGATACGTGCGGTCGGAAGCCCTGCGCAGATTGGCGTTGAGCGCGAACGCAGCGCCGCCCAGCGTGTCGATCGCCCGCTGAATGATGCGGTCGTCCATGTTTTCCAGGTTCAGCAGCACGCTCTTGTTCTCCAGCAGGTCGGAAATAACGCCCCTGCATTCGTCCAGCGTGTGCAGATAGTACACGATCATGCTGTGGCGCGAATCCGTGCGCGCGGCGGGCGCGGGGCCCTGATCGCGCCGGGAGGGAGCGCTGCGCATGGAGCGCTGCGCGCCGGGCTGACGAGCGGCCTTCTGCGGCGGCTGATAGTCGAAATCAAGCTCGTCCAACTCGTCGGCCTGCTGCCTGCCGGTGTTCCTCTCGGCGCGCTCCTCGTAGGAGGGACGCTCAAAGGAGGAGTACCCTGCCGAACGGGCTGCGCCGGGGCCTTCCTGCCGGGCAGAGCCAGCTTGGTACACGCCCTGGTTGTAATGGGCGGCGCGGCCGGTGCTGCCGTAAGAGCCGGCGCCTTGCCTGTCGCGGGAATAGCTCGTGCCGGAAGAGGTGTTGCCGTAGCGCGCGCGGGCGTCCTCGGGCTGCACGCGGCGGGAAGCGGTCTCCTCTGCCGGTTCATCGTCCACCAGGCCGATGACATTGAGCAGTCGGTTGAAAAAACCGGAATTGCGGGCCATTTTGTGAAATTCCTCCTTAGGGGTGTTCTGTATCGTGAAAATGTTTATTCTTCCTATCCTGTACGCGCCGAACGCCGCTGCATGCAAGGCGACGGGCAACGCGGCTGACTTCTGACTTCTTGCCTTGTTCGCGTGCCGAACGCTGCCTTGTACCATACTATACAACGCACGCCGCAACGAACCCAAAAACTTCGCCTTGCGCGTGTGCCGAACGCCGCTGCGTATTATATAACGCAATGTCGAAATACACGCCGCTGCGTACGAAATACACGCCGCTGCGGTCTTCAGACCTCTTGCTTTGTGCGCGCACCGAACAGCGCCGTGCCCAGCCGTACCATCGTAGCGCCTTCCTGCGCGGCTACGAGACAGTCTCCGGACATGCCCATCGAAAGCGTGTTTACATGCCCGCCGAAGGATTCCTCCTTCAGCCTGTCGTACAGCGTGCGCATGCGCCTAAACAGCGGCCGCAGCGCCTCGGGATCGGGCGAAATGGGCATGATCGCCATCAGCCCCTCCAGCCTCAGCGCGGGAAGGGATGCGATTTCAGCCGCCAGCGGCCAGAGTTCTGCCTCGTTGATGCCGTATTTCTGTCTCTCTCCCGCTATATTGACCTGGATCAGCACGCCCAGGTTCCGCCCCTCGGCCTCGAAACGGGCCGAAAGCGCTCTGGCAAGTTCTGCCGAATCGACCGATTGCACCCGGTCGACATGTCCAACAATATATTTTACTTTATTCGTCTGCAAATGTCCAATCATATCCACCCGAAATGCAGGATTTAACCTGTCCGCCTTGTCGCACAGCTCCTGCACCCGGTTTTCGCCGATGCGGCTTATGCCCATACCGGCCAGCAGATTGATCGTCTCCGCGCTTTGCATCTTCGTCGCCGCGCAGATCTCCACGCCCGGCCGCGCTTCATCGAGCCGCCTGCGCCATTTTTCAAGCCGCGTTTTCAGTTCCGTCGCTTCGTTCGTCATGTCCTTCGGCTCCGTCAGTAGATGATCACCGTCTGCCCCTCATACAGCGCGTCGTGCTGCATCGGCTGGATGATCGCGTCCTCGTTGTCCTGCGAAAGGATGTCCACCGGGATAAAGGTGGGGCCGTAATTGCTCTGGATCCATACGCCGGGCTGCTCGTTCTGGAAATGCAGCGCCCTGACCGGTACGGAAAGGCCGGTGGTATAAATGCCCACATTGGCTCTGCCCGCGCGCTGATAGGCCAGCGGGCCGATCGGGTCGGTGCAGGAAAGCTGTATGATCACGTCGTTTCCGCTGCGCTGCACGCCGATGACCGTGCCCGAATAGAGCAGGTCCTCAAACCCCTGCAGCTGGAAGGAAAGCTGCTGCCCCGTGACCGGAGACCACGATGCATCGCGCGAAATGAGCGCAACGTACCAGATCTCGTCCGAAACGATGCGGAACACCTGTTCGGAGCGCTTGGATTTCTGCGTCTGAATGGAGGTGTCCCCCTGGAACACGCGGCGCAAAGTGTCGGCGGAAAGGCTGGTAAAGCCTTCGGCCGTCACGATGTCCTCGTACCCGTCAAAATAGAACGAAACAATGCCGCTGCGGTCCGCCGTCGCGCTGTTTCTCCAGTGCGAAATGGAACCCGTGCGCGCGGATTCGTCCTGATACAGCTGCATCAGCTTTGTATCGTCCAGCCGGTTTGCGGAAAGATAGTTCTGCCTTTCCAGCATCACCGCGGCCAGCTCGTCTTCCAAATTGCTCATATTGCCGGAATTCTCGCCCGTCACAAGGCGCTTGAGCTCGATCGCCTTGAGCTGCACGTCCCTGTCGAGCCGCTCAAGCGTCGTGTCGGTCATCTCGGCAAACAGCTCCTGATGATACGCGCGGATACTCTCGCGCGTGGTCACCAGCTTGTTCATTTCCTTCTGGATATAGCTGGTGGTGTAAATATCGGCCACCGGGTCTCCCATCGAGACGTAAGAACCCTCGGCGGCGATGAAATCCACCTTCTCCAGACCTTCATACGAAACCACCAGTTCGTCGCGCACGATCACCGCGTCCACCTGTCTTTCGTCGGTGGACATTGCCGTGCTCACGGTGGCCTCCGTCACCCGGGCGGGCATTTGCTGGTATAGAAAATATGCAATCACGCCGAGAAGCAGAATGAGCAGGAAGTAAAACCTTCCGGTTGCGCGCCTTTTTGCCATGGATATGCTCCTTTATGGAATAAGGCCGGCCCGCGCCGGCAGTTCCGGGTAAATTCAGCAAGGCGGAACACAGCGCGCGCCCGTTGCGGCGCGCAGGCTGCGTAACTTTCGTCCGTTTCCGCGTTCCGCATGGGCATACGGGCGCAGAATATGCTATACTATATTATAGCTGTTTTCTGCTGCAAAGGCAACGGCCTGAGGTTGACATCTTCGGCATACAATGTAATAATAACGGGAAAACAATACGGCTTTTTTCGCACATGGGGGAAAGGGGGCGGACGCAATATGGACAGGGTCGCGTTTTATGTGCTTGGTCAGCCGATCTACTGGTACGGCGTGGTCATCGCCTCGGCCGTGCTGCTGGGTGTGCTCACCGCCGCTCTGCGTGAAAATAAGCAGGGTCTGCCCAAAGACAGCGCCGTCGATTTCGCGCTCGTGTGCATGCCTGTGGCAGTCGTTTTCGCCCGGCTGTACTACGTGGCGTTCCAGTGGGATCAGTATGCTCCGGATCCGATCAAAATCTTCGATATCCGCTCGGGCGGCTTGGCCATCTATGGCGGGCTCATCGGCGGCGCGCTCGCGGCCATCCTTGTGGTCAAATGGAAAAAGATCCGCTACGGCCGCCTGGCCGATCTGGTCGCCCCCTCGCTCGCGCTCGGGCAGGGCATCGGCCGCTGGGGCAACTTCTTCAATCAGGAAGCCTACGGCCGCGCGATCACCGATCCGGCCTGGCAGTTCTTCCCGGCGGGCGTCTATATCGAAAACATGCAGCAGTGGCACATGGCCGCCTTCTTCTACGAATCCGCCTGGTGCATCTTCATCTGGCTTTTGCTGGAAATACTTATCCGCAAAGGCGCGTTCGATAAACGGCGCGACGGCGACGTTTTTGCCTGGTACGGCCTTCTGTACTGCGCCGAGCGCTCCGTAGTGGAGGGCCTTCGCACCGACAGCCTCTATTGGGGCAGCGTGCGCGTTTCGCAGGCGGCCAGCCTTATCGCCATGGCGGTCGTTCTCGTGTGGTTCATTCTGCGCGTAAAGGAAAACCGGAAAAAGGCGATTGGGCCCTTTGCCGCCACCGCGCTGTGGCTGGCCATATCGCTTGCCGAGGCGTTCGGTATACTCGGCCCGAACGCAATCCGCATGCTCGCGTGCAATGCGCTCGCGCTTGCCTTCGCGTTTGTGCTCTATAAACTGGTTCCGGATATCACGAAAGGGGCGGGGGATACAAAATGAGAAATCTTACCATGATGACCGACCTGTACCAGCTGACCATGATGTACGGCTACTGGAAAAACGACATGATGAAAAATCGCGCCGTGTTCGATATGTTCTACCGCAAGGCCAGCGATGTCACGCGCTATGCGGTCATGGCCGGCGTGGAACAGCTGGTGGAATACATCCGCGAGCTCAATTTTACCGAAGACGACCTCGATTACCTGCGCTCCATCGGCATTTTTGAAGAGGAATTTCTGCAGGTCCTGCGCGGCTTCCACTTCACCGGCACCATCCATGCCGTGCCGGAGGGCACCATCGTCTTCCCCGGCGAGCCGCTCGTGCGCGTGGACGCGCCTATTTTCGAAGCCCAGCTGATCGAGACCGCGCTTTTGTGCATCATCAACCATCAAACCCTCATCGCCACCAAGGCCAGCCGCGTGGCGCAGGAAGCGGGCCATGGCGTGCTGGAATTCGGTCTTCGCCGCGCGCAGGGCCCGGATGCCGGCATCTACGGCGCCCGCGCCGCCATGATCGGCGGGTGCGATGCCACCTCCAACGTGCTCTCCGGCCAGATGTTCGATATCCCGATCGCCGGAACGCACGCCCACTCCTGGGTCATGTCCTTCCCGGACGAGCTTTCGGCCTTCCGCGCCTATGCCAAATGCTTCCCGGACAATTGCCTTTTGCTCGTCGATACCTACGACACCCTGCGCAGCGGCCTGCCCAACGCCATCGAAGTTTTCAAAGAACTGCGCGAGCAGGGCCACGAGCCCGCGGGTATCCGGCTCGACAGCGGCGATCTTGCCTATCTCTCGCGCGAATGCCGCCGCATGCTGGACGAAGCCGGCTTTACAAAGGCCAAGATCTGCGTCTCGGGCGATCTGGACGAATACCTCATCCACGATCTCAAAACCCAGGGCGCGTGCATCGATACCTGGGGCGTGGGCACCAAGCTGATCACCTCCAACGATTGCCCGGCCCTCGGCGGCGTGTACAAGCTCGCCGCAGAATATATCGACGGCAAGCCCGTCCCGCGCATCAAAATTTCCGAAAACCCGGCAAAGGTCACCAACCCGGGCGTGAAAAAGCTCTGGCGCGTGTACGATGAAAACGGCATGGCCGTGGCGGACCTGATCGCGCTCGATCATGAAGTGTTCGACACCACCAAGCCGCTCGAGCTGTTCGACCCTGTGGACACCTGGAAGACAATGTCCATCGAAAAATACACCATGCGCTGCCTGCAGGTGCCGCTGTTTGTCGACGGCAAGCAGGAGTACGAGTGCCCGTCCCTCAGGGAGATCAAGGAATATCACAAGCGCGATATGGCCACCTTCTGGGACCAGTACAAGCGCCTTGTGAACCCGCATATCTATAAGGTCGACCTTTCCGACGAGCTGTGGATGCTCAAGCAGTCCATGCTCAAGCGCCCCATGCGCAGGTCGAAGGACTGATACAACCCAAAGGAGCGCTGTATTTTGTGAAAATACAGCGCTCTTGCGAACTTGCGAAGAATAGCGAAAAACCGAAGGTTTTACGCGGGTCGTCGGGCCGCGAAGGCGGGCGCGACGACATTCTTAGAGACGGAGGGAACCAGTATGGCCATCGTTACGGGAGTCAGGCGGTATCGCGGCATCATCAGCCTTTCGGCCGACGGCATGGAGCTTGCGCGCATCCGCGAAAAGGATTTCGCTTTGCAGCCGCTGGAGGAGGGCGACGCCTTCGATGAAGACGAATATCTCGATCGCATTGCCGCCGCGCAGATGAAGGACGCGTGCAACGCCGCGCTCACCTTGCTCGAGGCCAGCGAAAAGACAAAAGCCGAGCTGAAAAAGACCCTGCTTCGCAAGGGCTTTGTGGAAGCCGCCGCGCAGGCCGCCGTGGACATGGCCGCGGAATACCGTTTTGTGGACGACAAGCGCTTTGCCAAGCGCACGGCGGAGATCTCGCGCTCCAAGCCGGTCGGCGTATACGCGCTCAAGCGCAAGCTGCGCGCCAAGGGCATATCCGAGGAGGATGCGGACGAAGCGCTTTCCGCACTGGATGAGGACCAGCAAAGGGACGCCTGCAAGCGCCTGTACGAAAAGATCGCCTACAAGTACGAGGATCTGCCTGCCCGCGAGGCGCGCGCCAAGGCCTCGCAGGCCCTTGCCCGCCGAGGCTTTTCGTGGGATGTCATCTCCTCCGTCCTCGGCGACGCCTTCGACGAGTGGTGACCGGGGTTCTGCCAAGGGAACATCAAAGGACGCTGGGGCTGCTCGCCCCAGACCCCGGCAAAGGGAATGATTCCCTTTGCAAACCTCAATATTGGGTTTGAGCAGAAAAGTGATAAAGAACAAGCCGGCTGCACGTACCGTGCGGGCCGGCTTTTGCAATGTTTTTTGTATTTGTAAGGTTCTGTTCGGCAGCAGCAAATGTCACTGGGCGCGGCAGAGAGTGTTGGGGACTCCGTCCCCAAACCCCTGCCAAGGGGAATGATTCCCCTCGGATCCCTCAATTATGGGTATATAAATGCCGGTCTGTGCAAAAGCGCAGGCGGCCGTTTTTTCTTCATTATA
>JAFQGN010000069.1 GCA_017398245.1 Clostridia bacterium
GCGGTTTGCCCCCCTCGCCGCGCCCTGCCAGCGGGCTCCGCCCTCTGGACTCCCGCCGGCGCACGCCCGCAAGAATGGTATGCCTTGCCTGCACAGGCGCCGCTTCAGCCCTGCGCGCTCAGTTCGTCCAGTTCGTACAAAGCGTCTTCCATATTCGCGTCGGAGTACTCGATCTCCGAAGAACACATCCGAGCGATATCCGCAAGGCCTTCCATATCGGCGCGCTCCACGGCGGCGATCGCACGGACGATCTTCCACATCAAAACGCACAGCAACAGCCTGCCCTGCATGTCGCCGTCCTTCAGCGCGCCGGGCATGTGGCGCATCAGATAATACACCATCAGCTGTTCAAAGGGGGTGTCCGGCAGAGCGCAATCGCGCGCCGGGCCATCTTCGCGGCACAGCGCCTCCAGCCGCTTCGTCCATACCCCGTCCAGCCGCTCGAGCCCCAGCAAAAACTGCGCCCACTGGGCCATGCTGCGCTCCGGCCATCCGATCCCGGCGGCTTCCAGCATGTTTTCCACACGCTTTTCCACAGGCTCTTCGCGCCTTTGCATGATGCCGATCAGCGCGGCGCGCACATCCATGAGCACGCGCTCCTCCTCGGGCAGTTCTTCCTCAAAGCCGTCGTCCTCCCAGACGATCCAGCGCACCTTTTCCGGCCAGTTCAGAACGATCCGCACCGCCTCTTCGCAGCACAGCCCGAGCCCCATCTCGTCGCGGTCGGCAAAAAAGCTGCGGTAGCGCGGGTGGTCCGTACAGATCTGGCAAAGGCTATCCTCACCCAGTTCGATGACCAGATCGCACAGCCCCTTCTCGTTCAGAAACGGGCAGCGGTCGCCTTCTTTGAGCCGGAACGATGCGCATTCTTCCGTTTCGACGATATCCTCGGCAAGCCTGCGGCCGATCTCACCGCCGACCGCTTTGAACCGCGCAAGGCTCTCTTCGTCGATATCGATCTCCCAGCCCACGCAGCAGCTGTGCCGGCATTTTTCGGCTATGCAATGGAACTGCGGGTAATACTCCGGCACGTATGTCTTCACTCTTCCCTCACCAGCATTTCCTTCAGAACCGGCACGAGCGCCTCGGCCCACAAAGCACAGCCGATATCGTCCGGATGACTGCCGTGCAGGCACGCGCCGCCCGCTTCGTCGTCCGTCAGCACGGGCGCGATATCGAAAAACGCATCGGCCAGCGGCCTGAGCTCCTCGCGCACGCGCTTGTTCGTCTCCAGCCATTTCGCAAGCGTCTCGCCCTTCCAGTCAAAGGGCGGCAGGCTCTGCAAAAGCACCTTTGCCCCGGCCTCGTGCAGCTTTTCCACGATCTTGCGCAGGTCGCCGACGATCTGCTCCGGCTCTCTGCCCCAGCCCACGTCGTTCGTGCCGTAGCACACCACCACGTAGTCGCAATGCTTTCCCTTATACAGCCACGCGCCGTCGCTGGAGGCGTCGAACGCCCTTGCATAGCCAAGGCCGAGGTTCCACCAGCCCCATTCTTCGCCGATCATCTGCGCGCACAGGGCGTTCCAATGCGCGTAGGAATTGTTTGCCACGCCGATGCCCTGGGTGATGCTGTCGCCCATAAAGCCGACCTTCGCGCGCACGGGCCTGTCGCAGCCGAGCATGCTGGCAAAGGGCAGCTGCTGCGAGGGGACAAAGGCCCCGTCCTGCTCAATAAACGCGGGGATGATGCTCTCCGGGTGGCAGGGGATCAGGCTTCCGGAAAAGACCATCTCCACGCAGATGTATTCGTCCTTTTCCGCTTGTATGCGCACTTCGTCGGTCACAAAGAATTCGCCCGGGGCCACGGTCTTGCTTTCGCAGCCGCCGAATGTCAGCTTCTGCACATCGCACGGCTCGGCTGCGTTTTCCGGCCCGCACTGCGCGCAAACGCCAACGCTGGCCGAATGGATCGTCCATGTATCGCAGATCATATTGCAGCCGGTGATCTTGCCGTCCGCAAAGGTGCTGTCCACGATGTTGGTGTACAAAAGGGAATAGCCCCATTCGCCGCCCGCGAACACCTTGTAATACACGCGGCTGCGGCGCACCTCGCCCTCCATCATGCGGAACGCGTGCTGGTTCCCGCTGCCCGCGATCGTGTTGGAAACGTATTTATCAAACCACTGTTTCATATCCCCTGCGCCCCCGCTCGTATATATTGTTCCGGCCATGCCGGCCGGTCGTCTTCTCCGTCCATTGTACCGCATCCCGCCGCTGATTTCCAGCCCTGCGGGCAAACTCCTGCTCGGCCGCCCGCGCCAAATCTTTACACTGCGCTCCGCCTTTATCCGTTTCACCGGGCTTTGCGCGTGGTATACTATAAAAGCTGGCCGGAATGCGCCGGCCCCGAACCAGAAGATCTGCGGCGGCTGCGAGCCGGCCTCCGCCCCGAAAAATACAAAGCGAGGAGCATACAGCATGTTTATTTCCAACGATATCAAGTACATCGGCGTGAACGATCATCAGGTAGACCTGTTTGAAGGCCAGTATGTCGTGCCCAACGGCATGGCGTACAATTCCTATGCCATTATCGATGAAAAGATCGCCATCATGGATACCGTCGACGCCAATTTCACCCACGAATGGCTCGACAATATCCAGAACACGCTTGGCTCCCGCAAGCCGGATTACCTCATCGTGCAGCATATGGAGCCCGACCATTCCGCCAACATCGTCAATTTCCTCAAGGCCTATCCGCAGGCTACCATCGTCTCCTCTGCCAAGGCCTTTGCCATGATGAAGAACTTCTTCGGCACCGATTTTGAGGACCGCCGCATCATCGTCGGCGGCGGAGACACGCTCTCCCTCGGCCGCCACACGCTCACCTTCGTCACCGCGCCCATGGTGCACTGGCCGGAGGTCATCGTGACCTACGA
>JAFQGN010000070.1 GCA_017398245.1 Clostridia bacterium
CTTTTTGCGCAGAAGCTCGGCCGCACGGGCGATCATCCCGGCGTTTGTCGGCTTGCCGCGCCGTTCATCAATCGTATTTTCAAAAAGGGCATATTGGAGTTCGGCCGGGCCGCTCATCCAGGCTTTTTCGATCGCATGGCGGATGCCCCGTTCCACCTGCTGCGCCTGCGCGCCATGGCGCGCACCCGTCAGCGGATACAGCCCGTGCGAAAGATCCCGCAGCAGCCGCCCGTCCGAAAGCGCGTATTCCAGCGCGGTTTTCAGATATTCCGTGCCTGCATGCCCCTTAGGAAACGAGAGCTTATCCAGCAGTCTGTCGATCTGCGCTTCGCGCCCATAGGCTGCATACAGCCTGTCCTGTGCATTAATATTCGCGCAGGCCTGTATAAATTCCTGCAAAGGCGCGCGATTGCCAAGGCTGCGGGCCGCGCCCATTTCCATTGCGCGCTGCGCATAGCCTTCCATACCCGCGTGTACAGACAGCACCACGCCCGGGGCGACGTACAGCCCCTCGCGCGGGATCCGGCGCAGAACTTCAAGCCCGTCGTACACCTTCAGCGGAAACTGCAAAACCAGCGCGTCTGTCGGATACGCGCGCAGCAGCTCGATCGCCTCGCGCCCGTCGCCGGTCGTCAGCGCTTCCCAGCCCGCATCGGTAAACGCCCTCGCGCAGGCCATTCGCGCGTTCGGATCCGCCAAGGCCGCAAGAACTCTACCCGGCTTCCCCTGCATGAACGCACCTCCGCTCTTCGCATTGTATCATACACTGCTCATGCGGCGCAAGAAATGCATTTCCATGAACTCAGCGTAAAGAATCGCCCATTTTGCGCATTCTGCGCCCGTTTAGCATGGCTCCGCGCCGCAGTTCTTATGCGGACGGGGATGGCAAGCCGTTCACCATCCGCCGAAAACCCGTCATATGTTCAGCAGCACCAGAGCGACCAAAATCACGCCTAGCGCGATCCACTGCCTCTTTCCCAGTTTTTCCTTGAAAAAGCACACCCCTGCCAGCGTGACCGTCATCAGCGTGGCCACGCTGTAGGTCGGATACGCGATCACCGCCGGAACGCTGCCCAGCGACAAAAGCAAAAACTTCGACGAAAAGAAGTTCGGAATGCCGATCAGCAGACCAAAGCCGATCTCCGCAAGCCCCGGCTTTTCTTTTTTCGCTGCAGCGAGCGCAACGCACAGCAAAAGCGCTGCCGCAAACGTGCAAAACAGGAACAGATCCGCATACTGCGCGGCGCCAGTCTGTTCAAACACCTTCGACATCGCGTCCGCGCTGCCACCGGCCAGCAAAAGCGCCGCCAGCGCCCAGTTGAAGCGCATCTTTTCCCCGCGCGGTTCCATATTGATCAGAAAGATCGCGCCGATCGCGATCAGAAAGCCGACGATCTGCTGCACCTGCGCGCGTTCACCAAACACCGCGACGGAGACCGCCATCGGCACCAGCAGCCCCAGCTTCATAAACACGTTCGTCAGCACCACGCCGCTGTTTTTCGTGTTCCACTGCATCAGCATGAACGAACCCAGATACAGCGCGCCGTTGAACGCGCCCATACCCAGCGCCGCGCCCGCGCCGGAGCCCGCCGCCAAACCCTGTCCATGCAGCGCATATGCGCCGCCCAGCGCCGCGCACATCAGATAGTTCAGCGCAAGCATGCTCGCATTTCCCTTGATCCTGTCCGTGCTCAGCCGCATAATGACGGCCACCATCGCGCTCGACGCGATCGCCAGCAGCAAATATCCCATTCTTTCATCCTCCGCATTTTCTCCTTCCATGATACCCCGCCCGGGCCGTCCCGTCAACCTGCGCGCCGTTCCGCCGCTTCAGCGAACTCAAAAACGGCGGGATCGCATGCCACCGCCCGGGGTTTTATCGATAGGGATCCCGCAGCCATCGTCGGGGCTTTGACCAGCGCATGGCAAAGGAGTTGATACCACAAGATCTTCCGGATCCTTCCGTTGAATTCCTTTCACGGATAAAGTATACTGATTCAGGAAAGGAGGCGCATATCGTGGAATACAGGGAACGGGTCATCAACGGCGGATTGTATCTATTTCTGAACGCATTGATTCTGGATGACGAAGACCGTACAGAAATCCATCATCATGCAGATTGTAAGAATATCGAAATTGAATTAGGTTCTCTGGAATATCTTTGTGTCTTTCCCGCCATTCGTAATTTGATCATAACAGGCGGGATCCCAACAGCGAAAGGTCTGTCCGCCCTTTATGCGCATTCTGAGTTGGAGCAGCTTGTTCTGGACTATGAGGAAACCGATTCCGACGAGGAAGGAATTGATCTTACAAGGTTCCCGAATTTGAAATATGTCCTTTCCCGCTCCAATTTGAATATTCGCAACTACAACCCCGAACAGCAAACCGGCATTCCCATCAAAGTGTTGAACTACTATCAGGCCGGAAAGCCTGTCAAAGTGGAATACCCCGAAACATACGACCTATATAAAAAAACCGCATTCTGGCTTGTCGGAGTTGAAGCATACGAAGCCGCCGGAGGAAAGCTTTCGGACATTCTTTTTCCCGCGGAGAAGGAGTTTACCGAACGTCATTTTGGCGAACAGTTTTCCGAACAGATTGATCGTCTTGCGATCATCCCGATGTGCATGCCGACGGTAACGCTCAAGGAACGAAGATATATCAGCTGGAAAAAACGATATGCAGATATCCGCCTGATCATCCCATACGGAGAGTTTTCCCGCAGCAGCCAAACAGAGCGTATCGCACTGTGCAAAAAGAACATACAGGATGCAGTCGAATATGTACGAAAAAAAGACAAAACATTTGCGGCGAACAGATTTTTAGATGCCGTATGGGCAGCGTTCTCTGCTGTCTTTCCAGAATAAAAGCGCGGGCGCTTGCCCACGCTTTTTTTTTCAGTCTTTGTGCTTTTCGGGTTTTCGTGCGGTGCAAGCACTTTTTGAAAACCGTGCCGCACCAAGCTGCATTAAGCCGATTCGTCAATTTGCCGCCTCCAGCATGTTTTCGATGGCGATCGAGCAAGCCCGCACTCAAATCGTTGACCGGCGCATGCGTAAGATGATACCCCCAAGCTAAGCTTCGTTCCGATACTTCTTTACCAATGCATCGAACTGGGCCACATACTTGTCCAGCCGCTTTTGATGCTGGGGCAAATCCAATCCCGGCTTGCGGAAACCGCAGACCCGGACGTCATTCAACAAGGCATCTTCTTTATTATATGCACAAAGGCATTTCCCCGAAAGATCCGGATACTTTGCCACGATCCATGCGATCTCTTCCGTTGTCAGCATGCCGGCGTCAAAGTCAAACCGCTCAAGCGCAGGCAGCGTTTTTAATGTGTCCATATTCTTGTCTGCCAACCGAATGCCGTTCAGCCCAAGATGCTTCAGCGCAGGCATATTCGCAAAGCATTCCAAAGACTCCATGGGGTAATGATTAAACACACTTCCAGAGAAAAACACGTTTTCCATCACTTTAGATGTTTTCAGCAGGCCAGGCTTCAGCGTAATTCGCTTTGCGTCGCTGACGGAGATGGTTCTCAACGACGTGTTGCACTCCATGTTCCACAGTTTATCGGCACGGATATTCCAATACAGGGATACTTCCTCCAGACAGTCCAGATCTTCCAGCGGAGAAAAGTCCTGAATCAGCTGACACTTAAAGAAGTAGAGATAGCGATATGTTTTTCCATAGTGCTGCACAAAATACTCCAGACTCTGCTGATTCATGCCGCAAATTTGCAGAATTTCCGAATTCTTTCCCGTAGACATTTCGTAATCCACGTCGTCCGGGGTCATACAGCAGGGGGAAAGCGCGTCTCCCTTGATATTTTCGGGACGGGAGATAAACAAGCGTTTCGGGGTATCACTTGCATGAATAAAGAACTCTTTATTTCTCGCCATGTATTTCTCCTCCGTTTTCTTTTATCATATCATAAAATACTCAAAACACAAGAAAAAAGGCGGGAGCAAGCTCCCACCCTGCGGTCATCCCGCTGCCTCCAGCATACTCTCTATAAAGATCCCGTAGCCCATTGTCGGGTCGTTGACCAGCACGTGCGTCACCGCGCCCGCCAGCTTTCCATCCTGAATGATCGGACTGCCGCTCATCCCCTGCACGATGCCGCCCGTCTTTGTCAGCAGGCGCGCGTCGGTGATCCGCAGAACAAGCCCGCGCTGCGCAGACCCGCTTTGCTGCGATACGCGCACAATCTCGCAGCTGTACCTCTGCGGCGGTCCGTTGTCGATCTGCGAAATGACTACCGCCGGGCCTGTGCGCACCTCGTCCCGGCTCATGATCGGGATCGCTTCAGCCCCCGGCGCTGCGAAGTATACGCCGTAGATGCCGTAGTCCGTGTTCCGCTCTATACTGCCGATCGCCTGCGTCTGGTCAAAAAAACTGCCCACCAGCTCACCCGGCGCGCCTGCTTCGCCCCGGCGCACGTCGGCGACTGCGCTGTCGTAAATCTCGCCCTCGGACAGCAGCATGCGCGTGTTCGTGTCGATATCGGAGATTGAATGCCCCAGCGCGCCGTAGCGGCCGGTCTGCGGGTCGATAAAGCTCAGCGTGCCTACGCCCGCCGTGCTGTCGCGCACCCATGCGCCCAGCCTCCAGTGCCCGTCGCGCGGATCCTGCGCAGGCTGCACTGTGCGCTCGAATCGCTCCCCTCCTCGCTCGATTGTGAGCCGCATTTCGCGCCCGCCTGCCGTCTCCACACACGCTTCCAGTTCTTCCGCGCTGCCGATGCCGATCCCGTCCGCCTCCAGAATGCTGTCGCCCGAGCGCAGCCCCGCAGCATAGGCCGGGCTCGGCGCAGGACCGACGTCGCTCGTGCCTACCAGGAGTACGCCCTGTGTCTCCATCGCCACGCCGATCAGACTGCCGCCGGGGATCAGCATTTTTTCCTCTTCGATGGATACGCTCATGGTTTTCACGGGCATAATACCCATCAGCCGTAAAACGATCTCACCCGTGCCTTCCTGTCGGGCGATCAGCTGCCCCTCCGATGCTCCGCCCTTTTCGATACAGCCGTTTGCGTCTGCCTGTACCAGCGCAGGAAGCTCCAGATACAGCTCGCTTCCTTTGCGCAGATGCACTCTCCCGGGTGTTTGCCAAAGCGTCTGTGCCGTCGGTGAAATCCCCGCCCAAAGAAGCGCCGCTGCGAGCAAAACGCCCGCTCTTCTTTTGTATACTGCCGCTCTTGTGTCTCTGTCGCGCAGTCCTCCCGTCCTTTTTGCCATTTTGGTCATCCCCTCTGCTGCCATTTGGCCCAACGCCGCATTTACGTTGCCCGCGCGCCGCGCCGACCATACCGGCAAAGGCAGGAAAGAAGGAGGATTATTCCAAAAACAAAAGAGCGCTTTCCTTCTGGAAAACGCCCTTTTCATCAAATCCGTATAAGCAGATCAGCCTTCGCGCCGCAGGCTGCGCATCAGCGCGCCGGAAAGCACAAGCAGCACGCCCCAGCGCACCACTCCGGCCCAGAACTGCATTTCGCGCACCGCAAGCGAAACCGCGTTCACCGGCTGCATCGCACTCGTCGCCAGGTTCCAGAACACATCGCAGATGGATGACCATTGCACCAGGTTTTCCGGCACCCATTCCGGGAACATATACAGCGGCTGCACCGCCTGCCGCGCGACCAGCCAGATCGCTCCGCCAAGCAAAGCGTACAGAAGAATCAGCCCCAGCACACCGGCAGCGGCCAACGGCCAGATCTTACCGATATACTCCCTTTCCAGCCGATTACGAATCTTTCTGCCAAACGAAGCCGCAAGAGCGTTTACGCGTCGGATGAGCGCAGTCAAACCGGCCAGTGCAAACAGCACCGCCGTATACAGCGCCGGCAGCTGCGCGCGCATCGCCTCTTTTTCCAGCCTGTAAAAATATCCGCCGCCCTGCCATGTCCCGGAGACCGTATCTTCAAACAGAATATGCGCGCCCGAGCCCGCCAGCGGGAGCGCCGAAAGGCTCACCGTTTCAAAGCCGAATTCCTGCACGGCTCCAAGCGGCGCATACACGCCGAACTCCTCTTCCTCGCCCACGCGCCTGCTGTGCCGTACCACGCCCACGATTTCCATTTCAACGCCGTTCACATCGATCGTCTTCCCGACCGGATCGACCGTCGGATACAGCTTGAACGCAAGCTCCTCATCCAGCGCAGCCTTGTGCGCGCCGGTGCGCAGTTCCGTCTCGCTGGGCAGCCTGCCGCTGAGCAGATAGCGCGGGTACACCTCAAAAAAGCCCTCGCCGCCCGCGTACAGAGCCGCCTGCGCGCCTGCGCCCGCGTCCGGAGCCGATACATACGCGCCGCTGCCATACGCCGAAACGCACGAGGCGGCCAGCACATCGGCCATTTCCTCCAGCGCCTCGTCCTTTTTCTCCAGCAGCTGCTCGATCGCCCCTTCTTCGCCGGGCGCGATCAGCACATATTGCAGTATATCGTCCGCCTGCAGCGTAGGCCAGAGGCCGACAGCCGTCAAAACAGCGCCTAAAACGATCAGCAGACAGGCCGCAGCGCTTCTTTTTCGCTTCATGCAAACGTCCTCCCGCCCGTCAGTCCGCGTACTCCATCACGCGGTCGCCATCGCTGATGGCCCTGTCCTCCATGTACGCCAGCGTGTACCAGGAAATATCCTCGCTCAACGAAGCAACGCCTTCCACTTCCGTTTCCACCTGCACAGTTCTCTTGCGCACGGTCATCTCAGTGGAACCGAACGAGTTCTCATGCTTTTCCACGATAAAGACATACCGGTCTTCGCCGCTGCCGTGCACCGCGCTTACGGGCACAAGGCAGGTGGCTTCCTTCGCCTTGTATACAAGCGTCATCTCTTTTTCGCCGGCCTGCATCAGGCTGTACACGCTGCCCACCCAGTCCAGCACGTCGTTATTGATATCGATATAGGCGTACTTGCGCCCGTCGGTATCGGTCACGACCTCGTTCACCCGGCTTTCCACCTTGCCGTAGCGGCCTTCCATGGTCACTTCCGCCTTTTTGGAAACCGTGCGCTCCAGATCGGTCACATCAGCGCGGAACACGGGATCCGCCTTTTTTGCAGAAAGCGTGATTAGCGGCTTGCTGCCATCCCAAACGTCGCCCGCGGCCACGTCCACGCTCGCGGCGTAGCAATCCCTCTCTGCAACAATGCGGGAAGCGGCGGCGTTTGCTGCGCTCAGCTTGCGGATGCCCTCCTCCGCCGCCTCCATTTTCTTCTCCAGCTCCGCCTTCTCAGTCAGATACGCGTACACCGTTTCATCGATGGAATAGCGCTTGCTCCTGTCCCAAGCCTTCTGCGCGCTTTCCATCTCTTCCACGGCCAGCATGTATTCCTCATACGCCTCTTTCAGCTCGTCGCCGGCCTTTTCGGGCAGGCTGCCGTCCTCTTCCAGTTCCAGACCTTCGCTCTCCAGCAGTGTATCCAGCGCAATGCGCCGAAGCAGACTACCGCTGCGGGCCGATTGATACGCCTCATGCGCGCGCACGTATTCCTCATCGGCCGAGCGCACGCGGATATCCGTGCTCTTGCGCTCCAGCGCGGCAAGGCTCGCCTCCGCCGTCTCGTACTCGCCCGTCAGCGTTTCCAGCTTTTCGCTGTATCCGGTCACTTCGGCCTCGATGAGCACATCGCCCTTTTCCACGATGTAGCCCGCGCGCGTGTTCACCTTTTTCACCGTCAGCGTCACGCCCTCTTCCAGCTCGGGCTTGATCTCGTCCACTTCCGGAAAATACACCTTCGCGCCGATGCTGATCTTCTCCTCCAGCTTGCCCATTTTCGGCGTCGTCAGCTTCACCTTCGGCGTGGTGATCGTGCGCACCGTGCCGGAAAAGAACGCGCACACCAGCAGCACGACAGTCAGAATCGTCAGGCCCTTCAGGGCAAATCGTTTCATTTTCATTCTCTCGCACCTCGTCATTTCAACTCGGTCAGCTGCACGCCCGAGAGGATATCCTCCTGGAAATACAGATACACGAACAGAGCAGGCAGAATATACAGCGCCGCGCCTGCAAATTCGATGCCCGTGGGCGCGTTCACCAGCTGGTTGAACATCACCGAAAGCGGCTGCAGGTCCGTCCGCTGGCTCAGATAGGTCATCGGCTGTTCCACCAGATTCCAGTTGTCCGCAAACGAAAGCGCCACCGCCGCGCCGACGACCGGCCTGCACACCGGCAGAACGATCTGCCAATAGCAGCGGATCGTGCCCGCGCCGTCCATCTGCGCCGCCTCGATCAGCTCGTCCGGCAGCCCCACCATGAACTGGCGGATCAGGAAAATGTAAAACGGCGTAAACCACATGGGCAGAATCACCGCCCATACCGTATTGAGAAGCCCGATTCCCCGCAGCGTGAGCACATTCGGCACCATCGTGACCTGAAACGGCAAAAGCATGAGCATGAGGATCATAAAGAAGATCGCGTCACGCCCGGGAAAGCGGAAGCGGCTGAGCGCATACGCCATCGCCGGGATGACCGCAGCCTGCCCAAGCAAAATCGCCGCCGTGTAGAACGCGGAATTGGCGAACATGCGCAAAATGGACATGTCCTTGATCAGGATATCGTAATACTGGCTCAGCGAGGCCACCTTTGGCGAAAGCAGCACGTCCATGAATACTTCTTTATCGTAGCTGCCGCGCGTGTCCAGAAACGCCTTTATCTCCGCCGGCGAAAAGAACGAGTACAAAAACGTCACCGCCAGCGGAACCAGTATGACCAGCGCAGCCGCCGAAAGGACCGCTCGCGAGAGCACATGCCACGAGCCCCGGATGTGCCGGCGCGGCCGTTTGGTTTTCGTTTTCATCTTCCGCGCCTCCTCAGTTCAGGGTCTTCATCAGCCTGCGCTGCGTCCAGAACAGCACGCCGAACAGCGCAAACACGATAATGGCAAAGCTGTACGCCGCCGTCGTCACGTTCTGATAGTTCAGCTTTCCAAACATATTATTCATGTAGTTCTGCAGCGTGTACACGCTCTCGTCCGGGTACGCGCCGCCGATGAAATACACTTCCTTGAAAATCTTGAACGCGTTGATCCATTCCAGAATGATGACAAGGAACGCGCTGGGCACGATCATCGGCAAAGTGATGCCGAAGGTCTGCTTCCAGAAGCCCGCGCCCTCCAGCCGCGCATATTCATACAGCGGCTCCGGAATGGCCTGCAGGGCCGAAACGAAAATGATCACCGCAAAGCCGAGGTTTTTCCATATGAACAGCAAAATGATCGGCAGCCGCAGCGCGGCCTCCTCCAGCCACATCACGCGCTCTATGCCAAACGCGTTCAATGCCCGGTTCACCCAGCCGCCGTAATCAAAAATGACCAGCCAGATCAAAAGCATCGCCGAGGAGGGCATCAGATACGGCAGCAATATCGAGCTTCGGAAAAACCCGCCCGCCGGCCGCAGGCGGCACAGCAGCGATGCGATCACAAACGAAAGCAGCCAGACCGTCGGCGCGCAGATCAGCGAAAGCTCCAGCGTGTTCTTCAGTCCCAGCCTAAACATCTGGTTGTTCCATATGTTTTTATAGTTTTCCAACCCCTCAAAGCTGTTTTTGAACGTGCCGTCCGTCAGCGAATACCATATGCCGCCCACAAACGGCGCCACGTAGAAAAACGCCAGCCCGGCCAGACCCGGCAGCAAAAACAACAGCACCGATTTTTTCTTTCTAAACAAAACGGCCTCCTCCGGAACGCACGCGTTCTCTCTTTACCGCATTAAACCGACTCTGCGGCCAGTATACCATACTCGCCCACTGCCGCACAGCCCCTTGCGCACAAATAGCCCGCTTTTCCATTTTCTGCCATATTAGACGCGCCCGCAGCCCGGCGCGTTCCCATTATTCCCTCCGTTATTTGACGTGCCCGCGCTTCTTTTGTTACATAGCCCCGCAAATCTTCGCAAAAGGCAAAAAACTGCCCCGGCAGGCGCATGCCCGCCGGGGCTTCCGCGTTCGGTTATCAGTTGCCTTCCAGCAGCATCATCTGCAGCTTCTTGTCGATGCCCTTGAGCATCTCCTCGTAGCCGATCTCGCCCTCGTAATACTGCATGATGTATTCCGAAAGCTCCTCGTAGTTTTCGCCGCTGTACAGAACATTGTAGCCGCGCAACGCGATCACATCGTCGTGGCTGCGGTACCATTCGATCGCCTCCGGGGCGATATCCCAGTAGTTCTTCTCCATGTCCTCCAGCCAGCGCTGGGTATCGGCGATCATCTCTTCAAAGGCCTGTTTTTCCTCTTCCTCGGCCTCAGCCAGCTGCTTTTGCAGATCCTCCAGCTGCTGC
>JAFQGN010000071.1 GCA_017398245.1 Clostridia bacterium
GAAGGTGCCTCTGTTTCGCTGCAGGGAACCGTGCCCGAGCCCGCGCGCAGCGTACCCGTTACGCGCGAAAGCGTACTTGCCAGCCTGCAAAAGACCGGCGGCACGCCCTTTTTCCTGCGCGATCTGCAGGCCGACATCGAGCCCGGTCTCTCCGTGCCCAACGCGCAGTGGAACGCCCTGCGCCGTCAGGCGCTCGAAGAGCTCCTGCGCCAGCGCGAACTGCCTGCGCCCAAGGAATTCCTGCCGGGCAAGCTGCCCCGTATTCCAGCGCATAAATCTTGCGAACCCACACTTCGCGCGCGGTTCGAAACGCTCGATCAGATCGGCGATACTTCCGCCTTCGAATACATCTCTCTGCCCGTCGAGGAGATCGCCCGCCATCCGGAATGCATCGCGCGCTTTGGCGAAAAGCTGCTGGGCGAGCTGCCCGCCGCCCTCTTCCCCGAAGACGAAGACAAGATCGATTCCATCGTCACTCAGCTGCATGATCAGGGCCTGAGCGCGCTGATTACCGACAATGTGTACGGCATCGAGCTCGGCCGCAGGCTGAACATGCCCGTGCACGGCGGTTTCGGCCTGAACATCACCAATTCGCGCTCTTTGCAGGAATACGAACTGGCCGGGCTGCGTTCTGCAACCATCTCCTTTGAACTGCACGCACAGGCCATCCGCTCTCTGGGCGGAGCTCTGCCGCGCGGAGCGATCGGCTACGGTTACCTGCCGCTTATGCGCCTGCGCCGCTGCCCGAACAGGGGCAAAAACGGCTGCGGCAGCTGCGATGGGCATCCGCATCTGACCGATCGTAAGGGCGTCGATTTCCCGCTCCTGTGTCACGAGCGCCGCTACACCACCTTGCTCAATTCCGTTCCGCTGTGGACGGCGAACAAGCCCCTGCGCGGTGTCGATTTCACCACCCTGTATTTCACCACCGAGACAGCCGCACAGGTGCGCGCCATTACACATGCGCACATTGCGG
This sequence comes from Clostridia bacterium, assembly GCA_017398245.1. The sequence continues at coordinate 977 of JAFQGN010000071.1, forward strand.
GCGAAAACCCGCCTTTTGCGCATACCTACGGCCTGTACGGCCGCACGCTGCTCTGAGAGGAGGCCAGTCGCATGACTGTCGGTGAAGTTTGTCTGCTCACGCTCGATGTCCCGCGCCTTTCCGCCTTCTATGGCCGCCTGCTGGGGCTGCGCTGCGAAGGCGATGAAACGCATGTCACCTTGATCGCGAAAGAGACTATGCTGACCGTGCTCCTCTCCGACGAGCCCATCTCCGGACAGAACGTCGCGCTCGCCTTTACGGTTCAGGATATCCACGCCTTCTGCCGGCATGCGCGCTCCATCGGCGCACAGATTCTGCAGGAACCCACACGGCAACCGTGGGGCGCAATCAACATGTGTCTTCTTGACCCGGACGGCCGCAAGGTCTATTTCCGCGAACGAACCGAGGACCATGCCGCACAGCAAAGCGAAATCTAAAAGCCGAAACTGCGAACCGGATTTTCTTGAATAGCAAAGAACCCCCGCCGATAACTCGGCGAGGGTTCTCTTTTTATGACAAACGTTTATTCTCCCGCAGGACGCAGCCAGATAAGCCCGCTTGTGCAGCTATCCGCGCAGAAGTAACGGCTCTGCTCCATCTTCGTGGTTGCGCCGCTCCTGTTGATGACAAAGCATCTCTGCTCGTCGCCGGAAAGCATGATCAACTCCGCGCGCACGTCTGCATAGATCTGCGCATATGTTTTTTCGCTGAGCACATCGAAAAACTCTTCATCCTCCAGCGGAAGAGCTCGTGCTGCGTGCGCCTCAATCTCCGTGGTGATCATACCGGCGGAATACTCCCTGCTGGTAAGATCCGGCCCCTGGTTGTCGACCGTTGCAATGCCGTACTCATCTTCCAGCGCGGCCATTGCAATGGAATCGATCATTTCTGCCGGGATGTTCGCCTTCTCTGCTTCGGCGCATTCTTCGCCATATTCCTCATCAGCATCCCAAAGCACCTGCATATCCTTCAAAAGCGACGTTACGTTCATTTGGATGGGATCGAGGATCACCCAGCAGGATACGCGATACACCTTCTCGTCCGCAGCGCCCTGCAAGAGCAGTTTGATCGTATCGCTGCTCAGTTCGCCGGCTCTGGTCAGCTTGCGCAGCTTCAGCATCTCTTCTTCGGACAGAACGCCATCCACCGCAATCGCAAACAGCTCGCTGCATTCCGTATCGGTCAGCTTGCCATCCGCCTGCCAGCGGCGCAGTTCCTCCTCGAAATAGCCCCTGCTGGCCAGCATGATCCTGTCCTTCACGATTGCCGGCTTGTCCAGAAGACCGTTTTTGATCATATCCTCCAGCGCTTCGGGCAGTACCGGAGTAATGCGGAATTCAAACAGCGCATTCGTGTACAGGGTATTATCGATCAGCTCGTGTTCTTCCCGGCCGGTCACATCGCTCGCTTCGGCGTCGTGATCAAACCCGAACTCCAATGCCCGGATCGCATTCAGATCGATCTGCGTCAGGTTGATCTCATCTTTATCGATCCTGCTCAGGCCCGCCAGTTCCAGCCCGTCTTCCGTTTCCAGAACCTGTGCGCCGACGATCGTTTCGATCTCTTCGCGCGCATTCAGAGCCTGCGCAAGCGCAAACGCCTTCGCCATGTCGCCGCTATGCAGCTGCAGCATGTCCAGCTGGATGCCCATATCCTCGTTCGTGAAAACAAGCTCTTTATACCCCTGCTCTTCCCACAGGCGCAGCAGATGGCCCGTCGGCATCAGGCTGCGCTGGGCATACAGCGGCTCGCCGTTTTCCTTCAGGATATCCGTATCCGGCCCGGATGCATTCTGCACGCGCTCCGGCTGCGCTTCGACCAGTACAGTCGGCGGGTTTTCAGATAAATACCGCTGCGTGCGGGCCGCATATTCTGCGTCCGTCTCCCCTTCCGCCTGTGCAATATTCTCTGCCGCGCGCTCGATATAGGTCAGCACATAATCTTCCGGCTCGTACAGTTTATTGTACACAAGGAACCAGTCGCTCTCGCGCGTCCCGTCCTCATTTTTGCCAATTTCGATGATAACGACGGTATCCCCGCTCACAACGGTCTGCACCGGGATACGGCGCCCGTCATCCGGCGCAACAGCGACAATGCTGTATTCCCCCTTGGGCACGCGCACCTGCACCTTGCCCTCGCTGTCCGTTACATATTCCTTGCCTTCGATATACACCGTCGTTCCGGGCAGCTCCACGCCGTCCTCCAGCACGTACACCGTAAGCGTATACAGCTTTCTGAGCACCACATGGATGACCTTCGTCTCTTCCGTCGCAATAAAGCTGCCATGCGCGGGTTCATAACCGGCCTTTGTCACTTTATACCCGTATTCCACATTGCGGAACAGGTACATGCTGCATTTTCCATCCGGTCCCGTCACGCCGTAGAGCTCCGTAATCCCATTGTACGAAATGTAGATGGTAAATTCGCCGGTGCCGGAGACCTCCACGCCAGCGATGCTGCTCGCATATGTGGAGTAATCGTAGGAATAATTGCCATTGATCGAGCCGCCGTCATCACAAATGCCCGCCGGAGACCGTCACGCCTTCGTACTGATTATTGCTGATGGAGCCGTCCTTCATGGTAAATTCGCCGGTGCCGGAAACCTCCACGCCGGCCGCATTGGATACCCTGTCGGTATTGTTGCCATTGATGGAGCCGCTCTGCATCGTGAACGTGCCGCCTTCAAGAATGACGCCTTCACGGTCGTTGCTGTTGATAGAGCCGCCGGTCATGACAAATTCGCCGGTGCCGGATACCTTCACGCCCGCATAATAGTTGTCATACACCGTCGCGCCGTTCAGGTTGAACGTACCGCCGGATACGGCAACGCCCACCCCAGAGCTGCTGCTGCTGGAGTTGCTGCGGATTGTGCCGCTGTTTGCATTGAACGTGCCGCCGGTCATGGTCACGCCGTTATAGCTGTTGCTGGAAACGCTGGAAACGGTGCCGGTCATATTAACGGTGCCGCCGGCCATGAAGATACCGGTCTGCGCGCCGCTGATGGTCCCGCTGAACGTCAGGCTGGAACTATCGTCGGAAATATCGACATTCTTGCTCGGCGTGCTGTTGTTGTTCGTGATATCCGCGCCGGCGCCCAGTGTCACATTGCCGCTGTTTTCGATCTTCAGGTTCGTTGCGTCAGAACCGGATGCGTTTTTGATGTCGCCGTCCTCGAGATTGAAGGTGCCGCCATTGACATGCACGACCGTTGTGGTACTGCACGCGCCATTGTTGCCCTTGCCGTCAAAGTCGACGTTGCTCGCTTCAAATGTTACACCACTGCCGATCTGCACGAGGGTTTCGCAGCTCGTGGAATACGGCATGACGAACACGTTCTTATAGTTGGTCTTGATATGCAGCGTATCACCATTTACAACCTCTGCCGTGCCGATGACATAGATCGCCGGGATCGCGTCGTCTCTGCCTTCGCCGTTCATAATATTGTCCATGACAATACCTGCCTGTTTGAACGACTTTACAGCCTGATCGGGCGTGGTGCCGCTATTAGCGTCATTGCCGTTCTGCGTGTCGATATACACGCCGTTCATCGTCAGAATGATCTTGTCCTGCGTGCTGCCGCTTCCCGAGCCGAGGACGAACCTCTCCTTATACCCGGTGTACAGCTCGTACTCCGCAAGATGCACGGTCGCATCGTCAATGCCGCTGCTCAGCCCATGGCCTTCTGCAGCGCCAGACAGATTTTCCCACGGCCATACGGTCGGGTATCCGCTGTAGTAATTAGCATTGCCGGTGAACTTCAGCTGCGTTTTGTTGCTCGGCTCGCCGCCCAGCATGATGTGCGCGCCGCTGCCGATCAGATCGACATACGTAAGGTTCGCCTTGCCGTTCGAATAGACGAAAGAGTTCTGCGCGCTCAGATCGGTCTCGGTGATCGTTCCGCCGTAGGCATACAGCTTTGCGTTCGCAGTGCCCACATCGGCCGTGCTGACCGTGCCTCCGCTGACCACAGCAGTACACTGCGCGTCCAGATCCAGCATCGACACGCGGCCGCCGGTCACCTTCACCGTGCTGTTTGCCGCGCCCGGCTGGATATACGTATAGATATACGAGCCGCCGGAGATCTCGACGTCCGCCTGCTTGCGCACATATAGCCTTGTGGTAGCGCTGCTGCTGCCCGTCACCTTGATCTTGGCATTCGCGCTGTCGCTGTACAAATTGCTCACATTTCCGCCGGAAATGGTGATCGTAGCCGCAGGCGCATCCACGTTCATCGTGTTCACGGAGCCGCCGGAGACAAGGATCCGCGGATCGAAATTCTGCGTATCAAAACTGGACACCGTCATATTGTAGACCGTGCCGCCGCTGACGTACACCTTGCTCACGCTGCTGGCATTAAGTGTGTTCACTCTGCCCGCCGTTACCGTGATCTCGCCGCCCGTAGCGTTGATATTATTGTAATACGTGGTGGAATTGCTGCTCGCGCCGAAGGAGAGCGTGCCGCCGGTCATGTTGATGCAGCTTGCATTGTTACTGTTCTTTCCGATGACCGTCGTGCTCGTCGTCTTGAGAGAGCCGCTGCTCATCTTGATCTGCTGCTGCGTCGCGTTCTTCAGCGTCACATTACTCAGCGTGACGCTGCCGCCCGTGATATCCAGCACTGTTCCCCTGTTCACGGCACTGCCGTCGGTTTCGTTCGGGTCGCCCGTCGTATCGAATATAACGTTCCTTACGCTGAACGTCTTGTCCTCCGGCACCTGGATCATCGCTTTCGCCGGATAATTCCCCTTATAGGGAACGACCGTGATGGTCACGCTCGGCTCCAGCGTATCATTATCCTGCAGAACAGCCGTTCCGTCATCGGAAACGACATGGATATACAACCTGAAGTTGCGATTCTGCTCACGCTGTGCATTAAAGACCTGCACAGCCTTTGCAAACGTCTTGACCGGATCGTTCGGATACAGACATTCATTGCTACGGAAACATTGCTCGCACGCGCGCTGCTGCTGCCGACCGTGCCGACAACGCTATTGCCGCCGGATACCGACACCTCGCCCGTCGTATTGATTTCAGTGACCTTCGCCTGAGCGCCGGTGCCGTCGACCGTAACCTTCGCACTGTCGGCGTTGATCGTGCCGACTGTCGCCGCCTTGCTCGTGCCGCTCACCGAGACCTCGCCCGTCGTGGTGATCGTGCCCACCGCAGCGGCATAACTCGTTCCCGTTACCGAGACCGCGCCCGCCGCGGTGATCGTTTCGGAGCTGATCGCGGCCTTCGTCGCATCCAGCGTGACATCGCCCTTCGAATCGATCTTCGTCACCGTGCCGCCGGTCACCTGAACATCGCCAGCGCTGTAAGCATCCGTCACCGTACCGCCGGATACCTGAATAGTTTTCGCGCGCGCATCAGCGCTGCCGATCGTGCCTACAACGCTCTTGTTGCCGGAAACCGACACCGAGCCTGTCGTTTTGATAGAGATAGAGCCCACTTCGCCGCCGCTGACCGTGACAGCGTCGCCTTCCACAGGATCTACATTGCACGTAAGCGTCGTCACCGTGCCGCCGGATACCGTCGCAATGCCGCCGCAGACAGCATCCCCCACAACGGTGGAGTTTCCGGAAATGCTCAGCGCGCCGGTCGTTTCGACATTCGTCACGCTGCCGCCGGAGATCGCGGTATCACAAGCCGCGTCGACACTTTCCACCGTGCCGCCGCTGATGCCGATCTTGCCATGCGTATTCATCCTCGCGTCGATATTACCGACGCCGCTGACGCTGATATTCAGTTCGACCTTGTTGCCGACGCTGACATTTCCGACCATGCTGCCGCCCGTGATGCTGACAGACCTGTTCGTCTCTGCACCTGTGCCCAAAATCTGCACAGCGATGCCATCTTCGCCCGCGGTCACAAATTCGGTATCGTTGGAGACAAGATCGTCTGCCACAAGGGCGCATTTGTCCTCAGCAGTCGCTTCCAGATGCGCGCCGCCGTACAGGTTCACCGTCGTGTTCTTTTCGGCATTGACCGCACCGCCGGAGACGATCCTCGCGCCGTTCGCGTTGAGCATGCCGCCCTCTCCGACAACGATGGCATAACCGTTCGCGCCGCTGATATCCGCCTTGCTGTTCAGGGTCAGAACGCTGCTATCGCCATTTACCTGGATCAGCTCGCTGTCGCTGTTCGCGCCGTCGATCGGGAAATCGAACACAGGCTCGCAGCCGACGACCTTGAACATCGGGCCGCTGCAGGGCACGCTGTACTCTTCGTTGCCCACAAAGCGGACTACCTTCGCCGTATCGCTGACGCTGGCCAGCTCGTAAATATCGTTTTTGTCGATCGTGACCGTGTTGACCACATAGATCACGCTGCAGGTCTCGCTGTTCTGCGCAAGGAGCTCCTTCGCGCGCTCAAACGTCTTCACCGCGCGAAGAGGCGTGTTGCCGGGATTGTCCGTATCGTTACCGTTCTCGCCGTCAATATAGATCGCCTTATACTTCGGCGGGACATGGGCATAGGTATTCCCGTCCTTCGTGAACAGCACCCAGCCGCTCCCCTGAAGAGTCTCGGAAAGCTCGATCCTGCTCGTATCGTCGCCTTCCATGACGCCGACGATGCCGCTGTACGAAGAATCAAACCCGATGATAAACGGTTTATCAACTTTTTCCGCCGTGATCTTGATCGGCAGCAGCTCCTCCGAAGGATCCTCCAGATAGATCTGCGCAGGGATATTCATACCCTCGCCCAGCACCAGCTTGCCGCCGCTGAGCTCCATCACGCGCTTAACGGCTTCCTCCGCTTCGGTATGATACCGCACCGTGAAGCCGCTCAGCGTCAAAGTCGCGCCGTGCTTCACAGAGAAGATATTGCCGTTGTGCGATTCGCCCTCTTCATCTTCTTCAACAAAGTAGTTAATGACCAGCGTGCCGCTGCCGGTATATTCACCATCTTCGTATACATCGTAAACGCCCATGTTTACGATTTTCTTTGTAACGCCGGCCTTTTCAAGAGCTACACTAAACGACAGCACCGGGCGATCGGCCGCCTCGCCATCATAGTTGTCGTCACCGCCCGCAACGATTGGATCGCCGGTCTCGTTCACAAAACCGTCCGGATCCGGGTTCCAGTAAATAGTGTCGGAGGAGGCACGCATGCGCAGGTCAAACACGACCGACGCGACCACAGCGCCCTCATTTCCACTTTCCTCTTCGTCCGCAAAAGCGGAAGGCATGCCAAACAGAGCAAAGACCTTTTCCAGCATGGTCATTTGCTCTTCTTCTTTCTGTTCAGATACCTGTTCCTGTTCCGGCTCCATCACCTCGACGGGCTTCTGCGTCTCGGAAGGCTTCTGCGTCTCGACGGGCTTCTGCGTTTCTACAGGCTTCTGCGTCGGTGCAGCAGTCGGCTTTTCGGTAGGAGCAGCAGTCGGCTTCTCCGTAGGCGCAGCAGTCGGCTTCTCCGTCGGTACAGCAGTCGGCTTCTCCGTAGGCACAGCAGTCGGCTTCTCCGTCGGTACAGCAGTCGGCTTTTCCGTAGGCACAGCGGTCGGCTTCTCCGTTTCCGCAGGCTTTTCCGTTTCTACGGGCTTCTCCGTCTCGACGGGTTCTTCCGTCGCAGCGGGCTGTTCGGTCGGCGCGGGCTGTTCCCCGTCGATCGGCTCGGTCACAACGCGGAAATACCCCAGAAACGCCTGCATCGTCGCTTCAAATGTATACACCGGTCCTGTCGCGCCATCAATATCGCGCCAGACTTCTCCGTCACCGGAATACTGCCACTGATAGCGCAGCGCACCGGCTTCAACGCCCTCCACGATCGCCTC
>JAFQGN010000072.1 GCA_017398245.1 Clostridia bacterium
GCCTGAGCGCAGCCCGCCCTCTACCATCAGCGTACCCTCGCTCAGGCCCGAAATGATCCTGTTCCTCGCCGGAAAATACTGCGCCTGCGGAGTCGTCCCCGGCGCGTATTCCGAAACGATCGTACCGCCCGCTTCCAGTATTTCGCGGTACAGCCCTTCGTTTTCCGGCGGATAGGCGATATCCACCCCGCAGCCCAGCACCGCCACCGTCCTGCCGCCCTCTTTCAGGCAGCCTTTGTGCGCGCATGTATCCACGCCGCGCGCCATACCGCTTACCACCGTCGCCCCGCACAGCGCCAGCCTCTGGGCAAATTCCTCCGCCGTGCGCTTTCCGTCGCGCGTGGGGTATCTCGTTCCCACAATGGCAAACGGCTTTTCCAGCCGAAGGTCCGCCCTCCCCTTCACATACAGCGTCGGCGGCGCGTCGTAGATCGACGAGAGCAATTCGCTGTACTGTTCCGATATCCGCGTAACCGGCGTGATCTCCAGCCGTTCCAGCTCATCAAACAGTTTATAGAAATATGCCGGGCTGCATGCCTCTTTCAAATTCGCCAGCGTCTTCGGGCCCAGCCCTTCGGCCTGCACATGCCCGCCCTTCGCCGCGTCCCATACGGCGCGCGGATCCTCATATTCGCTCAGCAGCTGGTAAAACCGCTTCGGCCCTATGCCCTCCACGCTCGAAAGCCACACCCAGTATTGCTCCATTGCGCCAATTTCCATGCTTCTCCGCCCTTATCCCCAATATTTCCTGTCCATGCTGCGGTACTGCACCGCCTCGGCGATGTGCTCGGGCAAAACCTCTGCGCATCCGCCCAAATCGGCGATCGTCCTTGCCACCTTCAGTATGCGCGTGTACGCCCGGTTGCTCAGCTGCATAGCCTCGCACGCCTGCATGGCCAGCGCCTGCGCGTCCTTCGTCAGCCGGCAATATTTTGGCAAAGTCCTCGCGTCCAGCCGCGCGTTGCAGCCGATATGTTCCTTATTATACCGCTCCCTCTGCACTTCGCGCGCCGTTTCCACCCTCTTGCGGATCGCCTCGGAGCTCTCTTCCATCTCTTCCCCTGCAATGCGGTCGGCCGAAACGCTCTCCACTTCGATGTGCAGATCAATCCTGTCCAGCAGCGGCCCGGATATGCGCGCCAGATACCGCTTGATCTCCAGCGGGCTGCACCGGCACTCCTTCACGCGCGAGCCGAAATTCCCGCACGGGCAGGGGTTCATGGAAGCCACCAGCATAAAGCTGCTCGGATACGTGCTCTGCGCGTTCACCCTTGCAATGGTCACGAACCCGTCCTCCATCGGCTGCCGCAGCGCTTCCAGCACGTCCCTTCGGTATTCGGGCAGCTCGTCCAGAAACAGCACCCCATGGTGCGCCTTAGAAATTTCGCCCGGCAGCGCATGGTTTCCGCCGCCCACCAGCGATGTATGGCTGGCCGTGTGGTGGGGCGAACGGAACGGTCTTTCGGTCAGCAGCCCGCTCTCCGGCACGCTCCCCGCCACCGAGTGGATCCGCGTCACCTCCAGCGCCTCGTCAAAGGTCATATCCGGCAAAATCGAGGGCATACAGCGCGCCATCAGCGTCTTGCCGGAGCCGGGCGGCCCGATCAGAAGCACATTGTGCCCGCCTGCCGCAGCGATCTCCAGCGCGCGCTTTGCCGCGTACTGCCCCTTCACAAAGCAGAAATCGCTCAGCGTTTCGCGCTCCACCAGCAATTTTTCATACGATACCGGCTCGATCGGCTGCAGACCGCTCTACCCCTGCAAAATCAGCACGGCGTCCTTGAGCGTTCTCACCGCGTATATTTCGATCCCGCTCACGCACGAAACCTCCCGCGCGTTTGCCTCGGGCAGGATCAGCCTTTTCACCCCATCCGCCCGCGCCGTAATGGCCATCGGCAGCGCGCCGCGCACACCGCGCACCGCGCCGTCCAGCGAAAGCTCGCCGATGATCGCCGTGTCCTTCAGCGCGTCCTGCGCGATCTCGCCCTTCGCCGCAATGATGCCCACCGCCATCGGCAGGTCATACGCCGGGCCTTCCTTTTTGCGCTCCGCCGGCGCAAGGTTGATCGTCAACCGGTCGTCGGGAAAGGTATACCCGCTGTTCATCATCGCCGCGCGCACCCTCTCGCGGGATTCGCGCACAGCCGCGTCCGGCAGGCCGACCAGTTCAAACGCCGGCAGCCCCAGCGAAAGGTTCACCTCCGCCTGCACGGCAAAGCCGTCGATCCCGCTCAGCCCCAAGCACTGCACCGTCGCCAGCATACTCTCCCCTCCAGAATCTGCATACTGCCTTCAGTATAGCACAGTTCCCCCAGCCAGCACAACGCCGGGCCGGGGGCTGCCAAGGAATACGGCAGGGGCGCTGCCCCCTGCACCCCTGCTTAAGGGACAATGTCCCTTAAGAATCCCATCTATGGGGTTAAAACTCCTATCATCATAATGAATAAGGTCGGCTACACTTACAGTGTGGGCCAGCCTTGCGTTTAGGTATGGGGTTTCGGCGGGACACTGTCCCTCACCCTGCTCAAGGGATTTCATCTCTTGAGAATCCCATCAATAAGGTTTGAATATTATTCCGCAACAAAGCAAAAGGTCGGCTATGCTTACAGCATGGGTCGGCGGCCAGTGGCCGCTGACAATAGCTGCCGCCGATCGAGACGTAAGATATCTATAAAAAAGCAAGCCCGGCCCACGCGGTACGCATTGCCGGGCTATTCTCTATTACGACAGAATCAAAATCCCCTAATTGAGGGGTCGCGGGGGAATCATTCCCCCGCTCAGGGTTTCAGGGGCAGCGCCCCTGACGTACCCTGTGCTTGCAAAAGCCCGGCCCACGCAGGATGCGTTGCCGGGCTTTTCTATTTATGA
>JAFQGN010000073.1 GCA_017398245.1 Clostridia bacterium
ACGTACGTTTCTCTCATGCAGAAAAATTGCGTTACGCTCAGGGAGGCTCTTTGCAAATGAGTACGCTGATCGATGTGCAGAATTTGTGCGCTTCGTATGAAGGGCGGCAGGTTCTGGAGGATGTGAATTTTTCGGTGCGGCAGGGCCAGTGGCTGTGCATCGTGGGCGAAAATGGAGGCGGAAAGAGCACGCTGATCCGCTGTTTGCTGGGCGTTGTGCAGCCTACGGCGGGCAAGATCGTATACGGAGAGGGGGTCGCGCCGTCGTCGATCGGTTATCTGCCCCAGCAGACCGACTGCAGGCCCGATTTTCCTTCCACTGTGCGCGAGATCGTGCGCGGCGGGCTGATGAGCCGCAAGCGCGCGTTCGTGTTTCTTTCCCGCAAGGAAAAGCAGCGAGCGGACGAGGCGATGGAAACGCTGGGGATCGCGGATCTGGCGGGGCGAAAGTTTGCCGATCTTTCCGGCGGGCAGAAGCAGCGCGTTCTGCTTGCGCGCACGCTGTGCGCTTCCAACGGGCTACTGATTCTGGATGAACCGGCGACTGGTCTGGACGCGGCGGCGGCGAGCGAGCTGCTGCGCACGGTGCGGCACATTCATTCCATGGGCACGACGGTGATCCTTTCGGCAAACGACGCGCAGACGGCGATACAATACGCCACGCATATGCTGCAGCTGCACGGAAAGGTGGTATTCAGCGGCACTTCGCAGCAGTATCTGCGCTCCGGGCTGATCTGAACAGAAAAAAAGAGCGTTCCTCCGATGGGAGGAACGCTCTTTTTGCGGTTTTATTGGTGGGGGAGCGGCGGTTTCCACAGCTTTTTGTGAGATGAGCTGAGGAGTGATTCCACGTGGGGGCGTGGTTTCTGCAGCTATTCTGTGAGAAGGGCTGGAGGGGTGATTCCGCGTGGGGTGCGCGGTTTCCACAGCTATTCTGGAGAAGGGCTGGGGGATGCGAGGGTTTTCGGCAGATGCAGAGGGCTGGGATGTTTTTCGCGAGGGTTTGCGGCAGCTGCAGTTTTCTTTGGCAGGGGATGCGTTGGCCGGTCGGATTTTTGGAGAAAGCAAAAGGACCCCTTTTTGCGGAGGGATCCTTTGTGGGAAAATCAGCGTGCTTTGCGCTCGGAACCGAGGAAAATAGCGTCCTGCGCGGCGAGAACGCGCTTCATTTCGGCGCGGATGGTGGCGGGGAAGAGGTTCGTCTTTTCGATATTGGCGATGGGGACCCATTCCATGCCGATCTGGTAGCTGTCGCGCTCGGTGGGCTTTTGCACGGGGACGTTTTCCGGCTTGCAGAGGAAGATGAAATACATTTTGTGGTTGGCGCCGTCCTCGCGGCCGGATGCGATGCGCTCGTACACGGCGGCCAGCCGCACGGGCTTTACCGTGACGCCGGTCTCCTCCAAGAGCTCGCGCTTTACGGCCTCTTCCAGCGTTTCACCCGGGTTCTGCCCGCCGCCGGGCAGCGCATAGTATTCGCCCAGGCGCGAGCAGCATTTGTTTAAAAGAACTTTTCCATCTTCGGAGACGACGAGCGCCTTTGCGGAATTGCGAATGTACATCGGGGCCTCGCTCCTTTCGGTTTGTGCAGTACCCCATATTATACTCCTGATCGTTACATTTTGCAACCGGCGAACGAAAGTTCGCGCGCGGCGGACAGATTTTTCGTTGCAGAGTTCACATTTTTGCGGTATGATACGAAAACAAGAGAAATTTTCGGATAAGGGCGGAGAGAAACGCATGAAAAAGAAGAGGATGATTTTGCTGCTGTTGCTGCTGATCTGGGTGGCGTACAAGAATATGGATGTGACGGACGAGATGGAGGGCGCGCAAAGCGGCCTTCAGGGCGAATGGCGCGCGCACAGCGACGCGTACGCCGACACAGTGGTGTATATCGATGAGGATTCCGTACGCGTGACGCAGGATGGAAAAGTGCTCTGCGACGAAATGTACAGCTATGACGAGCGGACGATGCTCGTGACCGGTGCGTACCGGCAGGATTTTGAACTGTTCGCGCTGTTTGAATACCGCGACGGGGAAGACGGCGTGAACGGGAGACCGGTGCTGATCGGCAGCGCGGTGCTGCCCGGCGGCGGTGCGGAGGAGATCTGGTTCAGCAAGAAATGAGGCGGAAACCGGTCGGTTTTGAGAAAAATAAAGAGAACACGGTCTGGAACGATGCGGTTCCGGGCCGTGTTCTTTACTTGCGTGATTTGTTTTATGGAGGGAGAAAACAGAATTCGGTCGGCGGATTCTGAAAACCGACCATATTACAAAAATACGAACTGGACGAGGAGCATGTAGCAGACGGTACCGCCGGCGATGGAGAGGAGCATCTGGCGCTTCCAGAGATGCAGCAGGACGGTCAGAACGATGGCGATCAGTTCCGGCAGGGCGTGATTTCCGCTCAGAATGCTGGTGTTTTTCAGGCAATAGACGACGAGCATGCCGAAAATGGCCGCCGGGAGCGCGCGGCCGAGATAGACGATGTAAGGCGGGAGCATGTCCTTTCCCTCAGGGCGCTTGCCGGAGAAGAGGATAAATGGAAGGAAACGGGTGCAGACGGTGCCCAGAACGCAGAGGAAAATGGTGATCAGATGCTGAGGGACGGTCATTCTTCGGCCTCCTTTCGCTCGATCGGGCGCTTGAAAAGGGTCAGAAATGAAAGCATACAGACCATAGTCGGGATGAGAAACTGATCCGGGCCAAAGAGGAGGCGGCAGGCGACCGCGCTTGCAAGGCCGATGAGCGCGGAATAGTGCTGCCTGTCCTTGAGCCACTGTTCCAGAAAGATGACGACGAACATGGCGGTCATGACAAAATCGAGCCCATGGGTATTGAAATGCAGGAAGGAGCCGAGCACAGCGCCGATGAGCGCGCCGGAGATCCAATAAAGCTGATCGAGCAGTGAAACGAAGAAATAGAACCAGGAGCGGTCGACATCGGCGGGAATATCGGCCGTACAGTTGATGGAAAAGGTCTCATCGCACAGGGCGAAGATGCAATAGAGCTTCTTTTTGCCGATATCGCGGTATTTTTCGAGCATGGCGACGCCATAGAACAGGTGGCGGGCCTGGATCATAAGCGCGGTGAGGAGAGTTTGCAGCGGGGCGAACGTGCCCATGAGCATGGCGACGGTCACAAATTCCAGCGAGCCGCCGAAAATGGCGATGCTCATCAGCACGGGATACCACGGGGCGAAGCCGTTGGCGCGCATGTACACGCCGTAGGACGCGCCCAGAAAAAGGAAGCCGGTCAGGATGGGGATGGTCTTGGGGAAGGCCGCAGCGAAGGCTTTTTTCAGGACGGCGGATCGATCAGTTTTTTTCATATGTATTTCGAAGACCTTTCTGAAATTTGAATGTCCGCGGATGGCGCACAGCTTGAAAAACACGCTATATAATAAGGAAGAAACTGCGCAAGGAGCGCGAGCCGCCGGGCAAAAGAAGAGGCGCCCTCCCGCAAAGGGGAGGGGCGCCGGGAATATCGGTATGCCGGGAAGCGTAGGCTTGCAGGGCGAAGATCAGAGGAAGGAGAGGGCGATGAAGGCGACGCAGCAGATGAGATCGGCAAAGAAGCAGCAGATATCCTTCTCTTCATCTTGCAGATCGTCGAAGCTGACGGGGGGCTCTTCATCGACATAATCGATCATATCGCCGTAGGTGCGCATGGGCTTCTTCTTTATATTGACGCGCTTCATGAACAGCTTGGGCATGCGCAGGCCATCAAAACGGAGGTAGGCGATCCACGCAAGGAGCGCAAAGAAGACGCCTGCGAAGGTAAAGCCGAACATTCGGAAGTCGGGCCGGATATTTGTTACGAAACGCTCATACAGGAGCACGACGACCAGAGCAAGGAGGAAACGGGTGGTCGTCATATAGATGATGGGGCGCACGAGCAGTTTGGACGCGAATTTGCGGAATTTCTCTTTCATAACGGAATTACCTCCTCGATTATATTATATCCGAAATACGGAAAAATGCAACCGGAGGGGCGGGAAACGCCGGAAAAGGGTCAAATTTGCGCCGTAATGACGCGCTTTACATTCTTACCTGCAGAAAAACGGCCTGTCAAGCAGAAAAATTCAGGAAAATTGTTTATTTTTTGTTTTTTACATTCATTTTCACTTGACGAACGCGCTTAACACGTGTATAATCACCGTCATCAGAAAGAGCGAACCGAAAAGTTCGGAGATTCGATCTTTCAAAATAAACAAGGAGGACTACCCCATGAAGAAGCTGCTTTCTCTCGTGCTGGTGCTGATTCTCGCTCTGGGCTGCATGGCTACCGCCACTGCTACCGAGATCACCGATTATCGTACCTACATCACCACGACCGGCGAAATGGAAACCTGGAACATCCTGTATTCCCAGAACGCCGGTGACCTGAACTACCTGACCAACGCGATCGACGGTCTGCTGACCAACGATCCCAAGGGCAACCTGGTCGCTAACGCTGCCAAGGAATGGAATTCCGAAGACGGCGGCCAGACCTGGACCTTCATCCTGAACGAGGGCATGACCTGGTCCAACCAGGCCGGCGAAGTGAAGGCTGAAGTCGTCGCTGAAGACTGGATGACCGGTCTTGAGTGGATCCTCAACTTCTACAAGAACGACGCTGCCAACACCTCCATGCCGATCAGCATGATCGTTGGCGCTGAGGACTACTACACCTACACCAAGGGCTACGGCGAAGACGCCTCTGCGGAAGAGATCGCTGAGTTCGAAGCCATCTGCGAAAAGTACGGCCTCGAGAAGAAGGTTCTGACCGCTGACGAAGCCAAGGCTCTGAAGCTGGAAGTGTTCGACAAGATGGTCGGCTGCGACGCCCCCGACAAGTACACTGTCGTTTACAGCTGCACCGACAAGTTCTCCTACTTCCCGACTCTGGCCACCTACAACTGCCTGTATCCGCTGTCCGGCGCTCTGATCGAGGAGATCGGCGTTGAGGGTTACTACTCTGTCACCCCCGAGACCCTGTGGTACTCCGGCCCCTACATCTGCACCACCTTCGTGCATGCCAACGAAAAGATCTTCACCCAGAACCCCAACTATTGGAATGCTGAGAACGTGAGCCGCTTCAACAGCATCATCATCAAGGCCGTTGAATCTTCCGACGTCGCCTTCCAGTACTTCCAGACCGGCGAAATCGACGCCGTCACCCTGAGCCAGTCCAACCTGAGCTCCATCTACAGCAACGAGTCCAACGAGTTCCACGACTATCTGGTCGAGGGCCGTCGCGACAAGTACTCCTACTCCATCCGCTTCAACTACAACAAGAACCAGGCCGACGGCGTGACCCCCGACGATAACTGGAACAAGGCTATCGCCAACGAAAACTTCCGTCAGGCTCTGAGGTTCGGTCTGGATCCGGTTCCGTATCTGGAGCGCACCAACTTCATCAACCCGCTTAAGTGCCAGAACCTGGCCTACACCGCTCACGGCGTTTCCACCACCACTGCTGGTGTTGACTATGTTGATCTCGTTCAGGACGAAATCGGCATGCACTACAACTACGAAGCCTACGAGCGCTTCCAGCCCGAAGTTGCCGCCGAATACAAGGCCAAGGCTATCGAAGAGCTGACCGCTGAAGGCGTGACCTTCCCGGTCATGATCGACTACTACATCTCCGGTTCCAACCAGACCTCCATGGACACCGCTACCGTTTGGAAGCAGTCCATCTCCGACACCCTGGGCGATGACTTCGTGCAGCTGAACATCTGCACCTACATCTCCTCCTCCACTCAGGAAGTCCGTAACCCGAGGAAGCAGTCCATCTCCATCTCCGGCTGGGGCGCTGACTTCGGCGATCCGATCAACTTCATGGGCCAGGAAACCTACGGCGATGACAACGCTTACTACGCTGTCTACTGGGAGAACCTGAGCGGCATCACCGATCCCGAGCTGATCGAGATCTACGAGACCTTCACCGCGATGGTCAACGAGGCTGCTGCGATCACCGACGATCACGACGCCCGTCTGGCTGCCTTTGCCAAGGCTGAAGCCTACTATCTGAACCATGCCCTGTCCATCCCGTGGATGTACAACATCACCTGGAGCCTGACCGGCGTGAACGATTACAGCAAGCCCTTCGCCGCCTACGGCATCCAGTCCAACCGCTGGGTCAACTGGGAAACCAAGTTCGAACTCTACACCACCGAAGATTACGCTGCTATCATCGAAGAGTACAACAAGTAATCTAAGGAAATGAAATAATCGGTGGATGGGGAGCCGCAAGGCAAACTTTCGTACCGAATGATTTCGATGCGGCCGGCTTCTCGAAAGGGAAGCCGGCCCGCAATTATAAGATTCTGGACGTCATCGCATAGTGGTTAGTGTGGATGATGTTCGCTGCCACTATACGAAGGCGCCCCTAAATTCATAAAGGAGGATGGGAAGAATGCTCAGATATATCACGAAGAGATTTTTTCAATCGCTGCTGACCATTCTGTTGGTCGTATCGGTTGTATTCCTGCTTCTGCGCCTGATGCCCACGGACTACTACTTCACGGAAGAACAGCTCATCAAATTCAGCGACGAGCAGAAAAACGACATGCTCGAGGCCGCCGG
>JAFQGN010000074.1 GCA_017398245.1 Clostridia bacterium
AAAATACAGTTCCGCCCCGCAGTGGGCAAAAGCTGCCGGTAAGGGCCGGTGGCAGGTAAACCCAAGCCCTCTTTTCTTTCGCAAGAGAAAAGAGGGCTTTTTCTGTGGGCAGATTTTTCTCCGCAGCGTCTTCCCATCGCCACAATAATCACATATAATCTGTTTATATGCATTCGGCAAACCCGATCGGTTTTTAAGGCGGGCGCGATTGCCTCTCCCGACTTTCAGAACAGAGTTACTTTATGTACAACTGCTCTCCCCTAAAATCGGTTTCTTTCGGGGAGGGTCCGGGAACCCCCTTTCTTTTCCTAAAGAAAGGGGGTTCCCGGAAAAAATATCGTTTCCCGGAAAGGTTGATCTTCATGCTTGGAAAGCTGAAAGAATACTGGCGCAGCGCGGACGCGCCCACGCGCAAAAAGCGGCTGATATCGCTTGCCGCTCTGGGCATATTTATCGTGCTGTCCGTCGTTTTGTTTGCCACGGTGGGCCGCAGGCTGGTGCGATTCGTGTCCGACAGCGAGGCCTTCCGCGCGTGGATCGACGCGCGCGGCTTCGTGGGCAAGCTGGCCTATATCGGCATCGTCGCGCTGCAGATCGTGGTCGCCATCATCCCCGGCGAGCCGATCGAGCTGGTGGCGGGATACGCGTTCGGCGCGTGGCAGGGCCTGCTGCTGGCCGAGATCGGCATTCTGATCAGCTCCGCCGCAGTATTCATGGCGGTCAAAAAATGGGGCACGCGCGCGGTGGAAGCCTTCATCCCGCTGGAAAAGCTGCGCTCGTTCTCCTTTTTGCAGAATGATTCGCGCCGCAACGCCATCGTGTTTCTGATCTTTTTCATTCCCGGTACGCCCAAAGATGTGCTCACTTATTTTGTCGGGCTCACGCCCATGACGCTCGGCCAGTGGCTGTTCATCACCACCGTGGCGCGCATTCCCAGCGTGATCTCGTCCACGCTCACAGGCGCGGCTGTGGGCGACAGCCGCTATCTGGCTGCGGGCGTTATCTACGGCTGCACCGCGCTGCTGAGCCTGGCCGGCGCGCTGGTGTACCGCAAATACATGGCAAAGAAGGAGGACAAAAAATGAGCGAAATTCTTATCCGGGAGGCTACCGGGGCCGACCTGCAGGCCGTGATCGACCTGACCGGCGTATGGGAAGCGGAAAATATCACCTTCGGCCTGCGCAAGGACACGCCCGAGGACCTGGAAGGCTGCCGCATATGGGTGGCGCAGGAGGAGGGCGGGCGCATCGTGGGGTTTGTGGCCGGGCGCGAAGACGTGTACAAACGCAAAAGCTCTGTTCTGGACGAAAACGAAAAGTATTTCGAGATCGAAGAGCTGTATGTGCTGCCCGAGGCGCGCTCGCAGGGCATCGGAGATATGCTGTTCAAGCGGGCGGAGGAGTATGCGCGCGCGGCCGGGTACCGACACATCCTGCTCTCCACCGCCACGAAGGATACCATGGCCATGCTGCGTTTTTATGTGGAAAAGCAGCAGATGCAGGTATGGTCCATGCGCCTGTTTAAGGAGATTTAAGGAGTTGGGCGGGAGGGGTCTTTATTTAGGAAAAGAAAGACCCCTCCCGCGCCCTCCCCAAAGGAACCAATATAAGGTTCTGCCTTACCAATATCGGCAGGTCTTCTTATGCGATATTTATGGTATACTGTATTGGATGAAACGCCTTCCCCTAATTTGTTTTCTTTCGGGGAGGGTCTGGGAACCCCCTTTCTTTCGGCGGTTCCGTTAAGCTTACTCGTTCAAAAAACGAAAAAGCCGACAACTATTTGATTAGTTGCCATACTCCAAATCGGCTTCTTTTCGGAGGGGTCTGGGGAACCCTTTTCTTCACCTGAAGAAAAGGGTTCCCCAGAAAAGAGAGGTGAATGCTATGCGATGGAACGATCTGCCCGCGCAGGTGCTGCACGTGCTGGAAAAGCTGGAGCGCGCAGGGTACGAGGCAGCGCTGGTGGGCGGCTGCGTGCGCGACAGGCTGATGGGCCGCGCGCCGGGCGATTACGACATCACCACGTCTGCCTCGCCGGAAGAGACGCAGCAGGTGTTTGCGGACGAACGCGTGATCCTGACCGGGCTCAAGCACGGCACCGTCACCGTTCTGCGCGAAGGCATGCCCATGGAGATCACCTCCTTCCGGCAGGACGGCGAATACACAGACATGCGCCGGCCCGATTCCGTGCGCTTTACCCGCAGCCTGCGCGAGGACGTCATCCGGCGCGATTTTACCATGAACGCGCTGGCCTGGGAGCAGGGCAAGGGCCTGATCGACCATACCGGCGGCGCAGAAGATATCCGGCGCGGGCTCATCCGGGCCGTGGGCGACCCCAACAGGCGGTTTACCGAGGACGCGCTGCGCATCTTGCGCGCCGTGCGCTTCAGCGCGCAGCTGGGCTTTGCCATTGAGAAGGAGACGGAGCGCGCGCTGTTTGCCCTGCACGGCAATATCGGGCGCATCGCCGCCGAGAGAGTGCGCGTGGAGCTGGAAAAGCTGCTGCCCGGCAAGGACGCGCCGCGCGTTTTAAGCCAATATCGGGACATATTGCGTCCGTGCATCTGGGGCGGCGAGGGGATCTCCGACGGGCAATGGGAGCAATCGGCGCGGCTGGTGGCGGCCCTGCAGCCGTTTTCCGAAGGGAAGCATCTGCTTTTGTGGGCGGCGTGGCTGCGTCCGCTCGGCCCGGAGGGGGCTGCGCAGGCCCTGCGCGCGCTGAAGGCCGATAACGCCGCCATATCCGGCGTGCAGAAGCGGCTGGAGATCGCGCAGGGGCCTATGGAGACGATGTATCAGATGCGCTGTCTGGCGGGCGACTGCGGCGCGCAGGCCGTGCGAGACGCCGTGCTGATGCGTTTTGCCTTTGCGCCGGAGGAGCGCGAGCGTGCGCTGGGGCTGCTGGATACCATCGCGCGCGAGAGCCTGCCCTGCACTCTGGCGGAGCTTGCGATCGACGGAAAGGATCTGCTGGCGATCGGCGTGCGCGGGAAGGCGATCGGCGAAACGCTGGCAGAGCTGCTGGACAGGGTGCGCGCAAATTGTCTCAAAAACGAAAAAAACGCGCTTTTAGAAGCTGCAAAAACGTGCAAAAAATGACCAAAAAGAGCCCGTTAAGGGCTCTTTTTGCACACAGGAAAAACGACAGAAATGGGACAAAGGGAGCGTTTTGCATAAATCCGCCTCCAGGCCTGCAAAACGGCGTTCGGAACGTTCACATTCCGGTGCAGTAGACGAGAGCTCCTCTGGGATCGAAACAGAGGGAGCCGAGCCGGTGGGCGATCTCGATGCCGCTTTCGCCGCCGCTCAGATAAGGGCAGGAGCACACGGCGATGCGCTTTTCCGGATGGGAAAGCAGCCGCCCGACAAGGTCTCCGCGGGTGACATAATTCACGCCGCGCGCGGCGAGCCTTTGCTTTTGCGCCGCACTGAGCTGCCCGCGCCCGAAGCCCTGCGCGTTGAATGCGACCGCGCGGGCAAGCACATTAGGCGCGACGGCAAGACCGTAGAGCGCGTTATGCCCACCCTTGGAGTGTCCTGTGAGCAGCAGCGGCCCGTTTTTATAGCCCGAAAGCATTTTTTCAATATCGGCATACTGGCCGGAGCCCACAAACGGCGCGGCGATATTATCGATCCAGTCGATATTTCCGGCGCAGGGGCCTCGGCTTTCCGAGCCGCGCATGGCGATGACATGCCCGCTGCGGCCGGAAAACGCACAGGCAGCGAACCCGCTGCCAAAGCCTTCGTCTATGTACTCGACCAGCATCAGCGCGGCAGTCTCGAGCGAATCGGAAAGCGCACGCAGAAGGCGCAGCGCGCTCTCGTCCAGCGCATCACAGGCGCTCTGCCCGCTTTCGGCAAGCTGCCGGCAGACTGTCGCCAGCCGCATGGGCAGCCGCACGACGATCTCACGCGGCAGATGGATATACGAAAACGCGCACAGGCGCGCAAGGGACAAATCCGTCATATGCCTCACCCGGGGCATGGTATGCGCTTGATCGCACACGCGTGCCGGGAGTATCTGCGGGCGCGTTTGGGAATATTGTTCGCGCAGAGCAATACGCCGGAGCCAGTCTGCGCAAAAGCCCCCGCAGGAAGGATGTGTTCTTCCTGTGGGGGCTTTTTGCGTTATTTGAGGAATTCGCGGATCTGCTTGTTGATGCGCTCGTATTCGGGCAGGAGCACGGCCATGCCCTTGATGGTCTTATTGGAGAAATAGCCGTCCGCCGGCACGCGCAGCTCTTCAAAGGTTGCATCCTTGAGCTGCAGGGCCACGGGCGCGAGCTTGACCAGATCGATCAGCGTGAGATCGGTCGCCACGGCGTCGATATTGTTCATGGCCAGAGAAGCCATTTCCGCAGCGGAGAGCTGGGTGACTTTATCGAAGATCTTCATGAGCACCTCGCGCTGGCGGCCGGTACGGGCGTAGTCTCCGCCGGATTTCGCGCCGTAGCGGAAGCGGGCGTAGGCCTGCGCCTGTTTGCCGGTCAGGGTCTGCAGACCGGGCTCTTTCAGCTTGCCATCGTGGATATTGATGCCCAGCACTTCGTTATCGTTTTCGATGACGGCGTTGATGCGATCGACAAAATAGCTGTCTTCCACATTGATCTCCAGCCCGCCGAGCTGATCGATCAGACTGCCGAGGACGGAGAAATCGACCGCGACGTAATGATCGGCCGTGACGCCGAAATTCGCCTTCAGGGTTTTGTAGAGCAGCTCGGGCCCGCCCCAATAATAGGCGGTATTGAGCCTGTTGGGGTTATGATCGGGGATCTGCACGTACATATCGCGCATGAAGGAGATCATTTTGATGGTGTTGGTCTCCAGATCGACCGAGCAGAGGATCATGGCGTCGGAACGGCCGGTCTTCTGACCGGGGCGGGCGTCCACGCCGAGGAGCAGGATATTGATCTTACCGCTGCTGTCGATCACGTCCGTTTCGTGCAGCTGCGCTTCCTCCAGCGTGAGGAGGACTTCGGCCTCAGTCTCGCTGAGCATTTCCTGCCCCTGAACGAGCAGCGCTCCGCCGACGACCACGCCGGGCTGGGGCACGTGCTGCGCGACTTCGGCAAAGATCTGGTCGTACCAATCCTGCGCCTCGTCGTCGGTACGTCCCTGTTCGGTAAGGACAGGATCGGCGGGGACGACGATCTCTTCCACCGGCTGCTCGTGCTCCTGTTCCGGCTCTTGGGTTGCAGTCTGTTCCGGCTGCGGCTCAGCGGTGGGAACCGGGGCGGCGGTGGGCGTTGAGGCGGCCAGCGGCGCGGCGGTGGGCGTTTGCGTGGGCAGCGGAGCGGCGGTGGGCATCATCGGGTTGGCCGGGGCGAAGACCTCCGCCGTGGCGGCAGGCAGCATACAGCCGACGGCCAGCGCCAGCACAACCAATGCGCAGGCAAAACGTTCAAGCAGTGTCCTTTTCAGCACAGGTGTTTTCCTTCTTTCTTTTGTACACCGTTTGTATCATTATAGCGCAGGAATGTTACAGGTCAAGCGGCTGCGCGGGGGCCGGGGCCTCGGTAATTTCTGGCACGGGCGTCGCTTCCACGATGATCCTCGTCTGCTTCAGCCCGCCGATGCGCCAGCGGCCGTCGGCCCGGTAAAGGCGAACTTCGTATTCGCCGCCCTGCCACGTGGGCGGGGTGGAAGAGATCTGCCCGGAATTGACAAGGGACTGCGATTCGGCCACGACTTTTCCCTTGATATCGCCGATCGTCTCGGTGATGGTGGCGGTGGCGGTGTCTTCCCACGGCCACGTCCACATCCATTCCATGCGAAGCTCGTATTCATAATCGGTAATGCTGTAGTCGATCCAGGGCGAGCTTTCGGACAGCGCGATATTGAGCGCGTCGTCCTCGGCGAGGAATTCTTCGCGGAAATAGTTGTCCAGGCCGGTGGCGCTGTCGCGCGTGAGGATCATCTCCGCGCGCGCTTCCATGCCATCGGAAACGAGGATATAGATATTGGCGGTGTTCATGGCGATATAGAACATCAGCGTGACCAGCGCCGCGCAGAACGTGACGACCAGCAGGCGCGAGGCCGCGAACCAGAGCAGTCTTCTGAGGTATTTCAAAGCAAACACTCCTTGGGGTGGGCGCTGGGG
>JAFQGN010000075.1 GCA_017398245.1 Clostridia bacterium
GGCAGTCTCCGCACCAGGGGGCCCAGAAATCGACCAGAAGCATATTTTCGGTCTGGATCAGCTCGTGAAGCTGCTGTTCATTGATCTGCATTGCGGGCATGGTGTTTGCCCCCCTTTCTCTGCGCTGTGCGCAGGCATGTTCATGGTGTATTGTATACCCGGCGTGCGGGGGATAGAAACGGCGATTTCAGAAGACGATCTCTTTGGTGATGATATCGCTCGCATCGGCCGTAAAGCCGCGGGCCTTGAGCGCGCCTTCCAGCTTTTCGTTGCCGAGTGTGAACGTACAGGAGACCTTGGGAACGCCCATGGCGCGGGCGTAATTTACGGCAAAATCGATGCAGCGGTCGTAATCTCCGCCCATCATGGCGATATGCAGCGCGGCATGGTGCTGGAAGCGCGCGCCGCACACGATGAAGCTGCCGCTCTCGCTCTCTTCAAAGACCTTGCCCTCGGCGGCGAAGCAGCGCACGTTGGCTTCGTTGATATGGAAAAAGGTACGGTTAAATACCATATGATTATGGTATTCTTCGCGCAGGGGCAGGGCAAGCTCGGCTGCGCGCTGCGGGTTCACGGGGCGGAAGCCATGTGCGCAGCCGCCGGAGAGGTCTGTCAGATGGTAGCCGCGGTGGGTGGCTGCGGTGCGCAGGCCGTTTTTCTCGGCCAGACCGGAGCTGACGACGTTGCGTTCGCCCGTGAACATGGCCATGGAGGGGCAGGAATATTCCTGTGCCAGCTCCCGGTATTTGCTGTAGATGGCCTTGCCCGCGCCCTTGCCCTGATGGGCTGCGCTGACACGAAGGGTCTCGAGCCAGCCGGTGCCGTCGGGCAGCACGGTGAAGCGGCCGATGCCGATCATTTTTCCGTCTTCATACACGCATACGCACGCGCCCTTCTGGCTTTGGAAATAATGCCATGCGTCGCGCAGGTATCCGGGGTAATTGGGGGTGCTTTCGTGTTCGACCCGGGCGCATTCTTCCAGATCATCGTACCCGGCGAGCTTGATCGTAAATGCCATAGCGTACCTCTCGATAAAACGTGATCGTTTTTGTGGAAAATTTGAAGCAGGACCTCCGACCCCGATACCGCTGTAGCTTGCGCGGTAGTGGCTTTCAACAGAAGGGGAGGAACTGCCGTCAGAAATCGATTCCGTCGCGCACGAGCTTCATGGTGTGCAAAAGCGGCTGCGCGGGGGTGGAAAGCGCATCGTGTTCATAAACGCAAAGGGCCATGCAGCAGCCAAGCTTTATGCCCAAACGCCGGTGCAGGCTGCATTCGCCGCCGGAGAGGAACAGAAACGGCGCGCTGAGTTCCCGGTGCAGAAGCTCGGTGATGCGCAGGTTTTCCAACTGCTCTTCCATGGTGGCTGCGCCGGTGACGATCTTGACGATATCGGCTCCGCGCTGTTTTTGCGCATAGGCGACTTCCAGTACGCGCTCAGCGGGGGTGAACCGGAGGATGTGCGAAGAGATGAGCACCTGCGCGCCGTACCCGTGCAGGGTGTCTATGAGCGCCTTCTGCTTGGAAACGGCCGCGGGGTCTTCGGTCAATTCATCCGGGTGGCGGCAGAACAGATCGCCCATCATATCGCAAAGAGTAGCGCCGGACTGAGCAAGAGTGACGAGCCCTTGGGCAAGGTCTTCATCGCAAAGGCCTTTGTTGTGTGCCGAGCGGTAATTGGTAACATAGCTTGGCCGGCCCTTCATTTCGGCAAAGATCCGGCGGTAGACCTCGGGCATGTGGTACTGCGGCAGGAGAGATTCGACCTGCAGGCCGTAGGCGTCTGCGCCGAGGCAGTTCGCATTGCGGATGCGCCCGATGGCAGTTACCGGCTGCTCGCATTGGAGCATCACGGTAAGTATCGGCCCGCGCCCGTTCAGAAAGGTCTTCTGCATCATTTCCACCTGCCCATCGCGTTTCTTCCGCCGTCGATCATGATATTTTCGCCGTTGATGAACTGCCCCTGTTCCGAGGCGAGGAACAGGCACAGATCGATGATCTCCTGCGGGTCGGCCGCGCGGCCAAGGAGCGTTTTCATATTGGCCATGGCCGCTCGTGTGAGCACGGGGCCGGGGGAAACGCACACGCAGCGGATGCCGTATTGCGCGCCGTACTGCGCGATGGATTTGGTCAGGCCGTACATGAGGGCGGATTTGGCGGCGGGATAATCCATGCCGTAGCCGTCTCCTTCTGCGCCGGTGATGGAACCGATATTGATGATCAGCCCGCTGCGCTGCTCGCGCATCTGCCTGAGCGCGGCGTGGGCGAAATAGAACGGGCCCTTGAGATTCACGTCGATGCCCCAATCGTACACGTCGATGGGCACATCGGGAAATTCGGGATATTTCCGGCGGTCGACATTCTGCATGCGCACAGCCGTGCCGCCGGCAAAATTGGCCATTACATCGATACGGCCGAATTCGCGCACGGCAGCATCGCGCGCGGCGCAGACCTGCGCATAATCGCGCACATCGCAGAGGATACCGACGGCTCTCCCGCCGCCCGCAGCGTTGATCTGAGAGACCTTTTCCTGCAGCGCGGGCTCGTTTACATCGCACAGGAGGACGTTACCGCCAAGGCGCGCCCAATTCTGCGCAAAGAGCAGACCCATGCCGGAGGCCGCGCCGGTGGAAATCGCCGCTTTTCCGTGAAAGTCCATTGCATTTGCTCCTTTCCGACCAAAGGGGTGTTTGCTCCAAGTATAGCATACCTGCGGGCGAAAAGACAGTAGAAAGCGCCCGCACCGCCGATGGGTGCGGGCGCTTGGAAATCTTAAATGGCTTCGGAGGAGGCATAGCCCGCGGCGAGGCCTTCGCAATAGACCTTGATGCCGACGGCGCCGGGGTTCTTTGTGCGCACGATGGCGAGCGCGCGGCCCTTGAAGGCATGGCAGCGGTTGGAGGTATACTGGTCCTCGTTGCAGGGGTCGCCGCTGAAGATGCCCAGAAGCTCGCCGCCCATCACGGTACAGGTGAGCTCGTGCTGTGCCTCGTTTACGATGCGGCCTTCGGAATCGACGATGGAAATGTCGAAATAGCAAAGGTCGCGGTTGTCGGCGGCGAACTGCGCCTTTTCGGCTGCGACGTCGATCGCGGCGGCGCTGCCGGTGGTGCGCAGGGTGTAGCGGCCGCATTCCGCGCCGCCCTTAAAGGCCACGGCGGTGATGGCTCCCTTCTGGTACACGGTCTCGATGGTCGCTACGCCCTTTTCGGGAACGCTTTCGCCCACGAGAGTATCGTTCACATACCAGACGATCCTGTCTGCGTCGGTATAGGTCTCGGCCTTGACCGGGCGGCCGACGTACACATCGTCAAAGGTCCAGGTCTCGTTCACATCGTACCAGTGCCAGATCGTGCCGGAGAAGCCCTCGCCGAAATGCTCGGGATGAGTCACGAAGATGCGCGGCTCGGTATTGCCAAGCCACACGGCCTCGCGGAAATAGGACTGCGGCCGCCTGTAGCCGCACAGGTCCAGATCGCCCTGATAGCAGCTGCGCCACGGATAATCCGCCAGAGAAATACCGTGGATCACGCCGTCGCGCTCCCAGGCAAAGCGGCCGGTGCCCACTTCGCCCAGGTTATCGTAGGCCGTCCAGGTGAAATCGCCCAGAACATAGGGGTGCTTTTTCACCTGCTGCCAGGAATCGTAGAAATAAATGGCGTGGGTCTCGCTGCCCCAGAGCACGCGGTTCGGGTTGCACTCATGGTCGAATTCATAGTTGGTATAGTAGTAATTGCAGCCGATGATATCCAGCGCCTGCTCATAGCCGTCGGTCACGCGGTTGATATCGGCCTGCGTGGGCAGGGAATGCGTCTTTTCCACATGCGCCTTGTAATCTTCCGGGTCGTCCTCCTCGGCGCGCCTGTGGGCGAAGCCCTTCTGGATGCCGGAGGTGATGAACTTCGTGTCGTCATACTTGCGCATTTCATCGGCAAGGCGCTTTGCCCAGCCGTAGGCGTCGGACGTGCCGTCGATCTCCAGGATCTCGTTGCCGATGGAATAGCTCATGACGCAGGGGTGGTTGCGGTCGCGCTTGATCATGTAGGAAATATCGCGCATGCACCACTCGGCGAAGAACAGGCTGTAATCGTTCACGCACTTGTGCTTGTTCCAGGAATCGAACGCCTCGTCCATCACGACCATACCCAGCCTGTCCGCGCATTCCAAAAGCGCCAGAGAGGGCGGGTTGTGCGCGGTGCGCACGGCGTTGAAGCCGGCCTCTTTGAGCAGGCGCAGCTTGCGCTCTTCCGCCGCCGGGAACGCAGCCGCGCCCAGAACGGCGTGATCGTGGTGGATGCAGCCGCCGCGCAGCTTGACGGGCCGGCCGTTGATGCGCAGGCCGTTTTCGGCGTCGGCCGTGATCGTGCGGACACCGAATTCGTTTTCGCTCGCGTCGACCAGCGTATCGCCTTCGAAGATTTCGGTATGCAGGGTGTACAGATTCGGCTCGCCCACGTTCCAGAGCAGGGGAGATTCGAGCGTGAGCATGTGCTCGCACTCGGTCTGCCTGTTTTTGCGCACGGACAGGGAGACTTCATCGGTCAACACGGTGTTTCCGTTCTGTTCCACGCGGAAGCGGACGGCGACATTGGCCTTTTTGTCGGAAGTAACGGTGTACTTCAGGCGGATCTGCGCGCTGTGCTCATCGGCGGAGATGGTGGAGATGAACATATCCCACGGCTCGATGCGGATATCGCCGCCTTCCCAGAGGAACACATCGCGGTACAGACCGCTGCCGGAATACCAGCGCGTGGTATCGGGCAGGGGGTTGGTGGTGATCACCAGCTTGTTCGTTCCGCCGATGATGTGATCGGTCAGGTCGACCAGATACGGCGTGTAGCCGTAGGGGTGGCGCGCAAGGTGGTTTTCGTTAAAGGTGACCTGCGCGTTCATATAGGCGCCGTCCAGGTGCAGGATGTAGCGCTTTTTCTGCCCGAAGTGCAGATATTTCACATAGCGGCCCATCACATTGGGGAAAAAGCCGTTGCTGCTGCTGCCGTTGCAATCGGCCGAGCGGGGCAGAGCGACGGCGTAATCATGGGGCAGGTCGATATGGACATAATCGGTGGCGTCGGTCTTGAATTTCCAGTCTTTCGAAATGCAGGTTTTGAGCATGAACGGTGCACTTCCTCTCGTGTTGCGTTGGGATGGATCGATTGTGTTCCGGGTCGTGTTTCCATTATAACGGGTTGCATGCTTTGCGCGCAATGGTTTGTTCGCGGATCGGCCGCATCAGGTTTTAACGAGTTTGAGGAGGACGCAATCGGGCAGGATGCGCGCAAGCAAGCGGAAGAACTTATAGAACACGCGCGGGGTATAGATGCGCCTGCGCCTCTTAGCGGCCTTCAGCGCGCCCCTGGCCACCTTGTTGATGTCGCAATAGGGCAGAAGCTCAAAGGTTTTGGAATTGCCCTCGATGTGGCCGACGGTCAGGAACTCCGTCTTCATCGGCGCGGGGCAGACGATGGTGGACGAACGCTTGCCCGGGCGCAGCTCTTCATCCAGCGCGCGGGAGAAGAAGCTGACATAGGCCTTCGTCGCGCTGTAGACGGCCATGATCGCATTCGGCGCGAAGGAGGCGATGGAGCATGTGTTCAGCACGCGCGCGCCGGCGGGCATATAGTCGAGCGCCATGCGGGTGATCTCGGTGAGCGCGCTTACGTTCAGATGCACGCAGCGCATCTGCTCCTGCAGGTCGGAGGCGGAAAATGCTCCGTGATAGCCGCAGCCGGCGTTGTTGATCAGCAGCACGATCTCGGGCCGCTCGGCCGCGAGCTTCGCCTTCAGTTTTGCCATATCTTCGGCTTTGGTCAGGTCGCACTCCACAGGCACGATGCGCGGGGAGGAGATCTTCTTGGCAAGTTCATCCAGCTTCTCTTTGCGCCGGGCGAGCGCCCATACGGCCTCGATCTCCGGGAAAACTTCGCCGATATAGTTTGCATAGGCGCAGCCGAGGCCTGAGGACGCGCCGGTGAGCAGAGCGATCTTCATAATGCAGGATTCCTTTCGCGTGGATGAGTTGGGTGCTGTCGGCTGCGCTTTCGGCGCAGCGCGCAGGTCGTTTGTCGGTACAAAGCAGGAGATTGATCTACGCTATTATAACACCGGAAGCCTGCGTTGAACAGCGCGGAACTGTGCCGTGGAAAAATAACGGAAAGAAGAGGGCGCCCGATAGAATCGGACGCCCTCCGGAAGCGGGATGCGAAGCTTTAGCCTTTATAGATGATGGTACCATCGTTTTTGCGCGAATAATGGCAGAGATGATCGTCCCATGTCATTTCGGCCATTCCGGGGGTGTAAGTGTGCGGGCATCCCTTCATCACGCAGTAACGCACAATGGGCCTGTGCTGCTCGTCATAGCAGACAATGGTGTGATAGCGGCCGTTTGCGTACAGGTTTTCGACGTCCATTTTTGCCTTGTTCAAATTGCAGAGCAGTTCGAGGGATTTCCAGGCGGCTGCTTCGGGCGAATCCAGAGAGCAGTCAAACAGATCATACTCGCCGACAATGTTGAAAACGGGGCTTGTCACATTATGGCGCAGGAAATCGTCCTCCGCAGCGAGGGTGCCGGCCAGACAGCCGGTGGGTCCGAAGGCCGCGAACCGCTCCGGCATTTTGTTCATGAGCATGAAGGTTGCGGCGCCGCCATTGGAATGGCCCACGGCGTATACGCGTTCCGTATCGATGGAATACCGGGCGATCGTATCGTCCAGAAGCTCTGTAAAGTAGGGTATATCGTCGATCCCTCCGCTGCCGCGCGTATCCCATGCGGGCAGGGCATATCCCTGAGAGAGGCCGCCCTTTTGCGGATATGCATTGGCGAACACGACGATGAAGCCGCGCTCTTCTGCGAGACGATCCCAATCGCTGGTCTGCTCAAAGTAACTTGCATTACAGGAGAAGCCGTGGATCGCAACTACGAGCGGGTATTTGCGGCATTCTGTTGCACGGTAATATGTGGGAACATATACATCCCAGAAACGCCTGTAGCCGCCGATCTCTTTATACACGCGCTCTACGCCGATATCCTGCGGCAGGCGTACTCTGCGCAGATGGCAGTTGCCATAGCCGCCCCAACGGCTGAAACGCATAAGGAAGGAAACGATGCGCTCTCGCATAGCCCAGGTATCGGTTCCGCTCAGAGTGGAAGGATCGGCATACCAGAACTCGCCAACGGCTTGTTCATTGACAAAATTCTGGCCCCGATAGGCATTCTGCCGGTAGACCTTAGCGAAGGAGTTGCACAGATCGGTATCGTCGGAACAGAGAGTTTGGCGCACATATTCGGCAACATAGCCGGCAGCGCCTGTGCGGTCGATCATAACGCCGGGAAGAGGGATATCCTTTTTGGAGATTCCGTCGATCCCGTCGGAAGGCAGGGTGGAGAGCAGATCGATCAGGGCGGGATCTACAGTGCAATCCCCGTCTGCGGCAAAGGCCGGATATGTGGCGCTGTAAACGAGGGCATAGGATACGGCGATCGCCGCAGCGTCGTCCTCGCCGTAGGGATAGATGAACGATTCGCAAATATCAGTAACCTCGCGGCGCTGGAACTGATGCTCGATCACAGCCTGGGCATAATCAAAGGCGCTGTCCAGGTCTTCCTTGTCCCATTTTTCGTTTTCCATCATCAAAAGTGCGATACCGTGGGCGTCGGAGATCTTTTTCCATCCTTCTTCAAGAGATTGTGCCGCTGTTTTGCCGCTGGGCAGGAAAAAGAGAAGGCCAAAGCCCTTGGAAGTCATCTTTTCGGGCACGTAGACGGTGTAGGAATACGTTTTTCCGCTTAATGCAAGGGTCTGGGGAAAAGCGCCGATGTTCACCGGAGCATAGGGGTTGGCCTTGTCCACGGCATCGGCGACGAATCCGGCTCTTTTCCGGTTGGGCATGCTGAAGGGAGCACGCACGAACGGCTCTCTTTTGTTGTGTCGCGGCATCAGGATCGTACGATCATTGTCGGGGCTGAAGTGAAAGCTTGTGTACTTTGCCATGAATCAAACCTCCTATACTTTTGTCCTTTATGTTTACGTCATTGCCATGACGACGGCCGCTGAGGAATACCGGGAAATGGGCTTATTCAGCGTTGCTCTTGCGGAACGCGCCGGGGGAGACGCCCGTCACCTTTTTGAAGATGCGATTGAAGGTGCCGGCGTTTGTGTAGCCTACGGCTGCGGCGATCTGTTCGATAGTCAGTTTGCTGGAAACGAGCAGGTCCTTACTGTGTTCAATGCGCACGTTGTTCAGGTAATTGGAGAAGGTAGACCCCGTGCGGCTGTGGAAATAGTGCGAGAAATTGGAATAGCTGAAGCCGAACAGTTCCGACACGCTCAAAAGAGAGATCTCCGTATCCGGGTAATTATCGTCTATATAATGCAGGATCTCGTGGATGCGCGATGCACCGTCGTCATCCTTAGTTAGGGCGGATTTCTTAAAGACGTCGAGCACGATCTGAATCAGGCGTTCAAGCTCACTCTGCATATCCGGCACATTGCGCGGAATATCGAACGTTGTGATCAGATACTGCATGGGAGCAATGGAAAGATTGTGTTCCTTGCGCAGAGTGTTGATCGTGCGTACAAACATGTTGTGCGCGTTGAGATACATGTTTTGCAGAATGTATACGCGCGAGGTCTGTTCAAACATCAGCGACATGATCTTGCGGAAGGTTTCCTGCGTTTGTTCTGCATTGCCGTGCAGGATCTCCCTTTCAAGAACAAGGAGAGAATCGGAAAAGGTATGCATGACATCTGCGGGTTGGATGGGAATATCGTCGCTGTAGGCAAAGGAAAGCGTGTTGGAAAGCATGGCCACTTCCAACGCGGCAACGCTGAAGGAGCGGCTGCGATAGGGAGCATTGTGGTTCTGATGGGAGCCTATGCCGGCTTTGATGCCCTCGGGCAGGGTATCGAACAGGTGCAGATAGGGCGTAAGCTCGTTATCACTGTTGAAGAACAGCAGAATATGGAAGGAAACATAGTTGATGCCGGGGATGGCATAACACGATGCTGCGGAGGGATCGCTTTCGAACAGGGATTGCAGCGTGCCGAAGAACGCCTGTACAATATCAGATTCGATGGGGTAAATAGAAGAGAAGGAGACCACGACTACGTTTTTGCGCATGTCGATATTGTACAAGTCCGAGATCTCTGCCATATCCTGTCCGCTCGTACTTTCATCGTAGATGTAGCGGAAGAGGAAATACTGCTGCGATGTATTGGCAAGCATCTGCATATGTCGGTCCATCTGACCATAACGCTCGTTGATATGATCGAGGGCGAAGGTGATCGCCTTGAGATCGTCCGCATTTGGGTCCAGAGGGGCGGAGACGAGCCTGCTGGCATGCGAACGGGCCTTGCGGATAGGGGAATAGAGCAGGTTTGTCAATAGGATGACGATGCCCGTGCCAAGAACGATAAAAATCAGAAGCAGCTGGGTGTACCAGTCTTTGATATTGGACAGATGCGCATAAATGCTGCTTTGCGGGATCAGGTCAAACAGTCTCAGGCCATATGCTCCGACAGGTTCAAGCACGGCGACATACGGCTCTCCCTGAACGATGATCACGCAGTTGTCGCGGCTGCCGAGCTTGGCGATCACGCTGTCCGCAATCTCTTGCTGATCTGCAATGGGCATATGCTGGGCAGAGCTGGCCAGAACGCGACCTTCACTGTCGATGAGATAGCGGGTAAACAGCTTTTCTTTTGGTGACTGGAGCAGCGCGTCGGTATCGAGGATGAACAGAAGGGTGCCAAAGCCGCCCTGTACGGGAATGTACAGCATGGTGGAATCATGCTGTATGCCGGAGAGGCATATTTTTGCGCTTTCGATTTCCAGTTTGTCGCAGTCGGCGAGTTTTTCAAAAAGCGCTTCTCCCGGAAATGCATCTATATATAGCAGATTCTGGCTTGAGGCGTTGTTGATCCAGGACTGCTGATAGGTGTTTTCGGAGGTATACAGGCGGCCGAGATCAGGGTTATAGAAATAGACACGGTTGTAATCTGCCGCGCGGAGCGAACTGCTGAGCGTATTGCTGATCAGGCGCCGGTTCAGAGGAGTATCTTCGGTAAGGTTATAGCTGACGACCCCCGGATTGGAGTAGAAAATACTGCGGTATTGATGGATGCTGCGGATGCGGGCGGAAAGATTATCGCTGATCACCTTCAGGTTGTTCTGGGCAACTGTCGTTTCGGAAGCGATAAACGCAGTACTGATCCGCGGATAGATAATGGTTTGGAACAGCAGCAGAGGAATCGCGAAGGCGCAGAGCATGCACAGCGCATATTGGACAAATGTACGTGAGAAAATTCGGAAGGATAACTTTTTCATATATAATCAATCACCTCGAAGTCCGCCGGGCCTGTTCGGATGCGGAAATAATGGCGAGGGTGTAAAACTACTGTTGTTATCATAATGCGTTTTCGCGCACAGGACAAGATTCAGAAGTTTCCTAAACGTTCAAAAATTGAAAAAATGGAGGTGTGGACTGGAAAAATGCTCGCTCATTTGGTGGGGTTGCATGGTATGAAAAGAAATGAGAGCGAGATGCAGTTGTGCATGAGTGCCAAACAAGCGGATGCGAACAAAAGTTAAGATCTTAACACCGAATTTCAAAAAATGAATGCCGGAAAAAAGATTGCTTCTTTTCAAACCGAGCATTCCGGTATAGAATGCAGTTGTCCGAAAGGAAAGCCAAATCTGAGAGAAAAGAAGTGATGGAGGAATGAGTTCAAGAGCTGTTCGCAACGGTAGTACGCTGCTGAGGGATCAGAGCTGGTACCGAAAACTGGGACATCACTTTGCTGAAAAATACCAGCTGTATCTGATGATCCTTCCGGCGTTTGTATTGTTGATCTGCTTCTACTATATACCCATGTACGGTCTTCAGCTGGCTTTCCGGAAATATCTTCCGCAAAAAGGATTGATCGGCGGCGACTGGGTGGGTATGAAGTACATTCTCAAGTTCGTCGAATCGTATCAGTTCTGGACGCTGATTTCGAACACGCTGAAGATCAGCGTGACGAGCATGCTGCTGAACTTTCCCTTGCCTATTATATTAGCCCTGGTAATCAACCAGATCAGAAGGCC
>JAFQGN010000076.1 GCA_017398245.1 Clostridia bacterium
AACGTACCCCTTGCTGCCCCGTCACTCGCGCTCGAGGGCGGCGATCAGGTCCGGCAGCTCGTCGAGGGTACCCACGGTGTAGGTCGGGGTCTCTTCGGCGTTTGCCGGGGTCATGCGGTAGCGCGGAGACCACGTCTCCAGCACGCTGCGGATGCCGAACCGGTTCGCGCCGGCGATATCGCGCTCCACATTGTTGCCGATCATGACGATGCGGGCCTTGTCGGCCTCGGTCAGGCCCAGCGCGTCCATGGCGGTCTGGAACATGGCGGCGGAGGGCTTTTCGCAGCCGGCGAGCTCGGAAATGGACATGGCGTCAAAACAGGGCAGAATGCCGTGCATGCGGAACATGCGCAGGAACGATTCTTCCAGCCCGTCGGCGACGAGCGCGATCGTGTGTCCGCGGCGCTTGAGCTCCCACAGCGCTTCCTTTGCGCCGGGGATCATCTGCGCCGTGCGCACAACGCCGCCCTGTTCCATGCGCATTTCGCTGCCCTCGTCGATCAGCGTGTCGCCGCTGTCGAAAAACAAAATCGTCTTGCGGGAGGGGAGAGCGGGCTTCGGGTTAGCGGCAATGTACTGCTCCAGCGTCTCCAGAGCCTCGATATAGCCCTGAAAATGTTTGCCCGCAAGGGTTTTGATGCAGACGGGGGAGGTATAGGAATGCCGGCGGAATTCCTCTCGAGCGTGGATATCGGACAGATGCACCTCGACCGTCGGGATGCCAACGGCCTTGATCGCATCCGGAATAGCCACGGAGGTGTGCGTGTAGGCGGCGGGGTTGATCACGATGCCGTCATAGCGCATGTACGCGCACTGGATCGCATCGACGAGGTCGCCCTCGTGGTTGGATTGATAGAAATCCGCCTGCGCGCCGTTCTCTTCGCACCAGGAAAGGATGAGCCTGCGCAGGTCATAGAGCGAGGCGCTGCCGTAGATATCCGGCTCGCGCACGCCCAGCATGTTCAGGTTCGAGCCGTTGATGATCAGGTATTTCATGCCAAATCCTCCTTGATGGCCAGCGCGGTCTGTTCAATGGATGTGTTGGTATAGCGCGCGTCGCACCATGCGTCATAGAGCGGCTTGCGCTCGCGCCAGAGCTCTTCCACGCCGCGCCCCTGCGAAAGGGGACGGCCTGCGATGGGCAGTTCGGAAAGATTTCGCTCAATGAGCACGACCGTGCAGTTTCGGCGCAGGATATCGCGGTTGCGCTCCTGCGTGACCACGCCGCCGCCCGTTGCGATGACGGCGCGGCTCTCCTTTGCGGCAGCGGCCAGCGCCTGTGTTTCCAGCGCGCGGAAAGCCGTTTCGCCTTCCTGCGCGAAGATCTGCGGGATGGGCTTTCCGGCCATGCGGACGATCAGCTCATCCACATCGATGAACGTTCTGCCTGTCATTTCGGCCAGCACCTGCCCGATGGAGGATTTTCCGCAGCCGGGCATGCCGATCAGCGCGATGGACTTCATATCCCGCTGCACGCGCTGCGCGATCATGGACACCGGATCGGGCACGGCAGGATCGCGCAGGCCCCAGAGTTCGGCGGCCTTTACCGCCTGCGCGGAGAGCATGCCGATACCGCCCCGGTTTTCAATGCCCAGCGCATCCGCCTGCAGCATGAGACTCGTTTTGGCCGGGTTGTAGATCAGATCCAGCACCAGACGGCAGCGGGGGAACAGGGAAAGATTCAGAGGGGCGGCTTCCACGTCCGGGAACATGCCCACGGGCGTGGTGTTCACGATCAGCTCGGCGTCCGCATGGCGGTGCAGGTTTTCGTAATTCTCCTCGCTGCTGCGGGAGACGACCACATAGGGAACGCCCCTGTCGCCCAGAACGGCCTGGACGGTCTTGCTCGCGCCGCCGCTGCCGAGGATGAGCGCCTTTTTGCCAACAAATGCAGTGCTGTCGCCCAAGATCCACGAAAAGCCGAAATAATCGGTATTATGGCCGGTGAGGGAGCCGTCGGCATTGCGCACGAGGGTGTTCACGCTGCCGATGCGCCTTGCCTCCGGCGAAATTTCGGAAAGGAAGGGCATGACCGTTTCCTTGTAGGGGATGGTCACGTTCATGCCGTCAAAATCCCCCTGCAGGAAGGAGGGGATGGCCTCCTCCTCCATGGGATAGAGCTTGTATTCATAATCGCCGATGAGCGCGTGGATCTGCGGCGAATAGGAATGCCCGAGCTTGCGGCCGATGAGGCCGTACCTGCCCTTCATCGGGCTACCTCGGAATAGGAGCCCAGATACTGGAACTTGGCGCAGCTACCCTCGATGTCTTCAAAAATGGCGGGGAATATGTCGGAATAGACGCTGCCTTCCAGATCGAAATAGAACATGAATTCAAAATCGCTGCCCGGGAGCGGACGGGATTCCAGTTTTTTCAGGTTCACGCCCAGCGTGTAGAAGCGGCCGAGAGTGGTGTAGAGGGAGCCGGGCTCGTGCGGCAGCACCATGGAGATGGAGGTGGTGTCCGCGCCGGGATAGATTTCCAAGTTTTTGGAAATGCAGATGAAGCGGGTGAAATTGCTCGCGCTGTCCTGCACGCCGGATTCGAGCACGTTCAGATCGTACAGCTCTGCGCAGCTGCCGGAGGAGAGTGCGGCCAGGTCCTTGCGGCCGGAGGTTGCCACCATCTTTGCTGCAACGGCGGTGTTTTCCACGGCGGTGGCCTTCACGCCCATGGCCTTGATGTAGCTTTCGCACTGCGCAAGCGCCTGTTCGTGGGAGACGATCTCCTTGATCTCGCCCTTGGAAACGCCACGGTTCGCCAGTAGGCAGTGGTCCACCTTCAGGCGGGCAGAGCGCACGATATAGAAATTGTACTGGGCCAGCAGATCGTAAATGCGGTTGACGGAGCCCGCCGTGGAGTTTTCCAGCGGCAGCACGCCATAGCGGCACAGGCCCTGATCCACCGCTCGGAACACGCCCTCGAACGAATCAAAATGCATGATGTCCGGGCGCTTGAACATGCGCTGGCAGGCGATCTGCGAATACGCGCCTTCCACGCCCTGGCAGGCGACCATCGCGCGCTCGGGGAAGAGCTTTTCGGTGCTTTCCAGCGCGCTTTCGATCTTGCTGCGCAGCTGGCCCGCGCTTGCGTTCAGACGGCGCTGATAGGAACTGGACAGGGACATGAGCGTGGAAAACAGCTGTTCGGTGAACAGGCGCATGTCCTCGCTCGCCATATCACCCACGGTCTTGAGCTTCTGCCTCTCGCGCTCGGGGTCGCGCACGGGCATATTGTTGGCCTTTTTCCATGCAGCCACGTCGGTCGAAATCTGCATGCGCTCGGCAAACAGGCGCACCAGTTCTTTATCTACTGCATCGATCCTCTCTCTGCATTCTTTCAGATCCATATGTCTTCTCTCCTTTGCGAATGGGGAGGGACGCTGGGGCTGCTCGCCCCAGACCCTCGCCAGAGGGCGCTGCCCTCTGGACACCTGCTTAAGGGCTCGCGCCCTTAAGAATCCCTTATTGGGGTATGTATAATTCTATGTAGTATATCCTTTAATTGAGGTTTGCAAAGGGAGAGGTTGCGAAACATTTGGTTTCGCAAGTCGGCTTTTGCCGACCGCCGACAGCCAAATCAAAGATTTGGGTGCGGCTCCGTTCATTCCCTTTGCCGGGGGGCGGTACGGGGGCGAGCAGCCCCCCGTCGTTCCTCCTCACAGCATGTCGGCCAGCGCGATAGCGGCGGCGGCCTCCATCACCGGCACGGCACGCGGCACGATGCACGGATCATGCCGGCCGGAGATGACCAGCTCGGTCTCGGCCATGGTGTTCAGATCCACGCTGCGCTGCGGCTTGAATATGCTTGGCGTGGGCTTGACCGCCGCGCGGAACACGATGGGCATGCCCGAGGAAATGCCGCCGAGGATGCCGCCGTGGTTGTTGGTCGCGGTCTCGACTCGCCCTTCGCGCAGAATATAGGCGTCGTTGTGAGCGCTGCCGCGCATGGACGCACAATCGAACCCGGAGCCGAACTCCAGCCCCTTCACGGCGGGCACGCCGAACACGATCTGCGCGATGCGGTTTTCGATGCCGTCGAACATCGGATCGCCGATGCCGGCCGGGAAGCCTGTCACGCCCACTTCGATCACGCCGCCGACGCTGTCGCCCTCTTCCTTCGCCTCGCGGATGACCCCGGCCATCTCTTCGGCGGCGGAGGCTTCCAGCACAGGCAGAACGCCCGGCAGAACGGAGCCGAGCTCCGGCTGCATGGGGTCGAACCGGCGGTCAAACGCAGAGCCGATCTGCAAAATATGCGCGCCGATCTTCACGCCCTTTTCTTCCAAAATTTGCATGCAGATGGCCCCCGCAAGGCAGAGGGGGGCGGTCAACCGGCCGGAAAAATGCCCGCCGCCGGAGGCGTCCTGATAGTTGCCGTAGCGCACGCGCGCGGTGTAATCGGCATGCCCGGGGCGCGGGGTGTCGCGGAAAGGCGCGTAATCGGACGAGCGCTGCGAGGTATTGCGGATCACGGCGGCAAAGGGCGCGCCGCAGAACACGCCGTCCGCTATGCCGGAGAGGATCTCGTACTGGTCGGCCTCCTTGCGCGCGGTGGAAAATTCGCTCTTGCCGGGCGCACGCCGGGCCATGAATGCGTCGATCTTTTCAAAATCGGGCCGGAACCCGACGGGCAGGCCTTCGATCGTCACGCCGATGGCGGCGGAATGCGATTGCCCGAAGATGGACACGCGGATCTTTTCGCCAAAGGAGCTGCTCATTTCGTCTCCTCCTTCAGCCCCAGAAGGGGCAGGTCATCGTAAAACGAGGGGTAGGATTTTGCCGCGCAGGAGCTTCCCAGCACCGTGACCGGGCCTGTGCAGACAGCCGCCGCGCAGCTGGCCGCCATGGCGATGCGGTGATCGGCACAGGGGTCGACCACGCCGCCGGGCAGCTTTGCGCCGCCCGTGCCGAGAATGTGGATCTCGTCGTTTTCGCACCATGCCTGCGCGCCGAGCGCTTGCAGCATGCCGATGGTGCTTTCAATGCGGTCGCTTTCCTTCAGCCGCAGCCGGCCTGCGTTTGCGATCACCGTTTCACCCTGCGCCATCGCGCCCATGATGGAAATGGCCGGGGCCATGTCCGGGATCGGGCCGATATCGACCGTGCACGCGTGCAGCGGCGCGCCGGAGACACAGGCGAAGTCGCCCTGCATTTCGGCCTGCGCGCCAAAAAGGCGGATGACCTCCAGGACGGCTTTGTCTCCCTGCACGGAATCCATGTTCAGCCCGCGTATGCGCACGCTGCCGCCGCAGGCCGCCGCCGCGCACAGTGCAAACGCTGCGTTGGACCAGTCGCCTTCTGTCATGATCTCGCCGGGGGAGACGAATTTCTGCCCGGCGGCGCAGCGGAACACATTGCCCTCGCGCGCGATTTCAACGCCGAACAGGCGGACCGCCTCCAGCGTCAGATCCACGTAGGCGGCAGATTCCATTTTGCCCGTGACGCGCAGGGTGCACTCTTCGCCCGTCAGCGGCATGGCAAAGAGCAGCGCGGTGATATATTGCGAGGAAACGTTGCCCGGCAGCGTGTATTCGCCGCCCGAAAGCCGGCCCGCAACGCGTACTTTTGCGCTGCCCAGCCCAGAAACGCGCGCGCCGTGCGCCGTCATCTGGTCGAGCAGATCGCCCACCGGCCTTTGCGGGAGCCTGCCGGAGAGCAGGAAATCCGCCTCGACGCCCAGCGCGGGCGCAACGGGCAGAAGAAAACGGTAGGTGGAGCCGCTCTCTCCGCAGTCCAGCTCGGCGAAGGCCGGCCTGCGTTGGCCGATCCCCCGCACGCATATGCAGCCCGGTTCGCGTGTGATCGACGCGCCCAGCGCCGTGAGGCAGCGGCAGGTCGCATCGATATCCTCGCACAGCGCGCCGTGGCGGATGCGCGTTTCGCCTTCGGACAGCGCCGCGCCGATGAGCAGCCTGTGCAAATGCGATTTGGAGGCGACGGCGTCG
>JAFQGN010000077.1 GCA_017398245.1 Clostridia bacterium
AATCGGTTTGCCGGGGGACGAAGGCGGAGGCTCCGCCCCCTGCACCCCCGCCAAGGGGAATGATTCCCCGTGGAACCCTCAATATGGGGTCATAAGATCGGTGCGGGGCTGTGGAGCTCTATATGGGAAAGCGGCGGAGACAGATCCACTATACCCCCTCTGCACTCCTCAATATTGGTATTTCCCAAATAACAGGCAAGTGTGCCCGGCAAAGGCTGCGCCTTGGGCCGGGCGCCGTCATGCCGGTAAAAAATCTATCCCCATAGATGGGATTCCAAAGGGATGAAATCCCTTTGGCAGGGTGTCCAGAGGGGCAGCGCCCCTCTGGCGTAACCCCTGTGCTCAATACATCTTCAGCGTGGAGGCGTACATCTCGGGATCGAGGCCGGACTTCTCAAACAGCTCCTTGCCTTCGGCGGCCCAGAGCATGCCGCGGCGCATCATTTCGCAGGCTTCCGGCGCGTCGAACACGTCGTTATGATGACCGAGGGAATTGTAATACACGCGGCCATGGCCCCAGCGGCGTGTCCACGCAACGGGCACGTCCACTTCGCCGTTGGAGGCATGGTAATAGTTGACGACCGGATAGCGCGTGGTGGCGAGAACCTCGTTGGCCGGGTCGACATGGACGTAATACTGCTCGGTGGCGACTTCAAAATCCGGGATGCCGTCCACCAGCGGGCTGGAGCCGCGCTTGATGTTCACCCTGTACTTCACGCCGTCTCCGCCGGGATGGGAGACCCACTGGCCGCCGGTCATGAACTGCCATTCGGTGTCCTGACGGAAGGAATCGCACATGCCGCCGTGGCAGCCGGCCAGGCCCACGCCGTGCTTGCCGACCGCTTCGCAAACGCCCTTGCACTGCTCGCGGGTGATGGCGCCCATGGTCCAGACCGGAACGATCAGATCCAGAGAATTGAGGTATTCATAATCCAGGAACGCATCCAGAGTATCGCTGACCTTGACCTCGAAGCCTTCCTCGCGCAGCATCTGCGCAAAACGGTTTCCTACCGGGCCGGGCTCGTGTCCGTCCCAGCCGCCCCAAACGATTAGCGCCTTTTTCATGGTGTTCCCTCCTGATTTTTGTGTTTATTTGTTCAATGCGACCGCATCCCTGCGGGTATAGACGGATTCGATTTCGACATTTTCGCCCTTTTCGCTCGCGCTGTAGAAGGCGCACATGACCTCCAGCACGTGCAGAGTCTGCTTCCAGCCGGCCAGCGGTTCTTCTCCCGTGCGGATGCAGCGGCAGAAATCCGTAAAGCCAAGGCCGCGGCTGTTCACCGTATTCGGATAGACCACCGGCACCTGCTCCCAAACATTGCTGCCCGGGCGCAGAATTTCGATCGGACCGCCGAAGGTGTTCGGATCCGGCACGCGCAAAGTGCCCGCGGAGCCATAGACCGTGATGGGCTGGGTGTCTTTGTTGTATACGTCAAAGGAGGTGACCAGCGTGCCGATCGCGCCGGATTCGAAGTTCAGAACGCCCGCGCAGTGCGTGGGCACTTCCACTTCGATGACCTGGCCCTTTTTCTTTTCGCTGCCGATCACGCGCTGCGGGTACGACGCGCGCACGGAGGCGGCCACGTTTTTGACCCCGCCCAGCAGGTTCACCAGCGCGGTGACGTAGTACGGGCCCATATCAAAGAGCGGGCCTGCGCCGAATTTATAGAAGAATTCCGGGTCCGGATGCCACGATTCCGGGCCGTGGCCGAGCATCTGCGCCGTAGCGGCCACGGGCGTGCCGATCCAGCCGTCCTCGATCAGCTTTTTGCACGTCTGTATGCCGCCGCCGAGGAAGGTATCCGGCGCGCCGCCCAGCAGCAGGCCCTTTTCCTGTGCAAAGGCCACCTGTTCGCGGCCGTCTTCCAAAGTGCAGGCCAGCGGCTTTTCACAGAAGGCGTGCTTTCCGGCCGCGAGCGCCATCATGTTTACTTTTTTGTGCTCCAGCGGTGGGGTGATGTTCAGGATGGCCTCGATGGTCGGGTCGGCCATCACCTCTTCATCGGTGAATACGGCGTTGGGGATGTTATAGGTCTTCTGGGCCTCCAGCGCGCGTTCGGGAATGATATCGCACACCGTGATGACCTCGACCACATCGGCAAAGCGGGTGGTCAGGTTGGTCAGATAGATGCCCGAAATGCAGCCGCAGCCGATGACGGCCACGCGTACTCTTTCCATATTGTGTTCCTCCGTTAAATTCAGGCTGTTCTCTTCACATTATACAGCCCGGAGGCGGTTTGGGCAATGGCAAAATCGGATCGAATGTGGTATAGTAGGAAAGAAGAGGAAAGCAAACGGAGGACAGATATGAACAGGCTTTGGGTAAAGGCGCTCAAAAGGCATCGCATCATCAAGAATACCGACGCGCCGTGCGAATGGGGCGAGCAGGAGGAAGTTCTGCGCGAAATTCTGCGCGAGCTGGATTACCCCTGCCCCATGTGGCTGGACAAGCACGAAAAGGAATTTGATACCTTCCGCCGCACCATCTTCCGGCCGGAGCATTTTATCGAAGACGTGCCCTTTGACGAGCTGGAAGTGGAATATCTGGACGGTTCCGACGAAAAGCGCCGCTCCAAAGACCCGCGAAATCAGTTCTGAGCAGCATTTGCGGTTGAAGTGAACAGCGGCATATGTTAAAATATAGAATACGTTTTGCTAAAGGAGGTTTCGCGCATGGCAAGCGAAGGAAAGACCCCCCGACACGATTATGTTGAGCGCTCGCAAAGGCGCAGCGGATACAGGCGCAGAGAGGAACGAAGGAGGACCACCGCATGGGATGTGATCCGTCTCATCCTTTCCGTGCTGCTT
The DNA here is from genome assembly GCA_017398245.1 of Clostridia bacterium. Next base: position 2,812 of record JAFQGN010000077.1, read on the forward strand.
TGCATCGTCTGCTTCCCCGTGGGCCTGTTCGCCTTGTGGACCTGCCGCTTCGGCGCGGGCACAAGAATGCTGCTCACCGTGGTCACGGGCGTACTGTTTTTTGCCCTTATGGCCTTTGCGCTGACGGTCGAGACCGATAACCCCATGATCGATAAGCTGCAGGACCGCGCGCTCAGCGGCCTTGCGGTTGTGGAACAGCGCGTGCAGGTGGAAGCGGAGAAGGGCCGGCAGATCGCCGAGGCGATCCCGCCGGTGCTGGCGCAGCAGCTGCTCGTGCCCGCAGTGGAATGGGCCGCGCAGGAGCTGCCGAACATCAGCGCGAATCTGGAAGCGATGCGCGAACAGGGAGGCCAGCTGGCCGACAATGCGCACAATGCCGCGCTGGAGGCGCTGTATTCGCTTAATATCCTGCCCACGCCCGAGCCCACCGAGGTTCCCGAGCCCACGGTCGAATCGCAGCCCGTCATAACCCCCGCTCCCGTGGCGACCGAAGCGCCCACGGCCGCGCCGGTTGAGACTCCTGCACCCGTTGTTACAACTGCGCCTACGGCGGAACCGGAGTCTGCTGCAACGCCCGCGCCTGTGGCGACCGAAGCGCCTGTCGTGACCCCGGCTCCCACTGCCACACCCGCTCCGACGCCTACGCCGGTTCCCACTCCGGCGCCGACGCCCACTCCCGAGCCGGAGCCGACCGACACCCCCGCGCCGGATCCGAATTCCACCGTGTATCTCAAGCCCGGCAGCGCCGCGTTCCACAAGAGCAAGGACTGCCCGCTGGCCGAAGGCGCGCTGCCGATCCAGCGTTCCATCGCCGTGATGCGCTCCGCCAAGGAGTGTGCCGAGTGCTTCGCCGCCCAGTGATCATTACCGTGTGAAAAAGAGCCCTTTCTTTGAACAGAAAGGGCTCTTTTGTTTCTCTAACCTGTAGTGCGGAAAGGCATTAGCCGCCGGTCGGCAGTGCCGACAGACATTTGCTGCCGCCGCCGGCCAGTGGCCGGTGACAATTGCTGCCGCCGAATCTTACGATAGGGATATTAAACTCTAAAATAGACTTCTTTTAGGAGGAGGCGGGGAACCCTTTTCTTCTTCGGAAGAGCGGGCAGTGCCCGCAGAGATTTGCTACCGCTGAACTTTACGATAGGAATATCAAACCCATATATCGGTTTCTTTTTTGAGGGGGTTCGGGGGAGCCCTTTTTCTTTTCCCAAAGAAAAAGGGCTCCCCCGCAAAAAAAACTGCCCAAACAGGTTTCTTTGGGGTGGGCGCGGGAGGGGGCTTTCTTTTCCTAAAGAAAGCCCCCTCCCGCAATTATTCTGCCTACCCGTCCGGTTTCTTTTCAGGAGAGCGCGAGAACCCCTTTTCTTTTTCCAAAGAAAAGGGGTTCTCGCAAAAGCGCTCTCTCGCAGCTTACTCCGCGCAGATGAACTCCATGATCCTGTCGTCGCTCTCCGGCAGCGATTCATGCCCGAAATCCGGATAGAACACGACGTCCTTCTCCGCCACGATCTTGTTGTACGCCGCAAACTGGGTCGAAGGCGGGCACACCGTGTCGATCAGGCCCGTGAACATCAATATCTTCGCCCGGATGCGGTGCGCGATGTGCTGGTTGTCGATGTACCCCAGCTTCGTGAACACCTCGTTTTCCCTCCTGTGCGTCGGGTCGCTGTGGCGGAAATACTCGCGCAGCTCGGCATACGCCGCCACGTCCAGATCCATGTCCCACACCCGCCTGTAATCGCACAGGAACGGGTATACCGGCGCCGCGCGATACAGCTTCGGCGTCAGCGCAGCGCACGCCAGAGTCAGACCGCCGCCCTGCGAGCCGCCCGTCGCGCTCACCTTCGTCTCGTCCACAAAGTCCATCGCCATTACAATGCGCGCCAGCTGCGCGGTGTCCAGAAACACATTGCGGAAATACATCTTGTCCGGGTCCGGATCGTCCAGACCGCGGATGATGTGCCCGTGGTGCGTGTTGCCCTTCACCGGCACGATGTCCTCGGAAATACCGCCCTGTCCGCGGCAGTCCATGTTCACCGCCGCCATGCCCACGGCGCACCATTTGAGCATGCTGGAGAACGATCCGCCGCTGCCCGTGTACCCGTGGAACAGGCACACTGCCGGGATCTTTCCCTGCACGCCGGCCGGCTTTGCCAGACGGCAGTGGATCTTCGCGCCGCCAACGCCCACAAAGTACATCTCGTAGCATTCCACGCCCGGCGCCTGGAATTCAGCCGGAACCAGCTCGCAGCCCGTCCCCAGCGCTTCCATTTCGGCAATGGCCCTGTCCCAGTATTCCTCAATATCCGCCGGCCTCGGGTTGCATCCTTCAAACTGCAGCAGTTTTTCCACCGACATATCTACAATAGGCATCCGTATTTCCCCCTTTATCATCGCTAAAGGTCTCCCACGCCTATGATACCTTTTTCCGCCCCTCTTGTAAATCGTTTTCCGCCCCGTGCCGCAAAACTGCGCCGCCCAAAAACCGTTCCCGCCGCGCCTGTTCTGTGCTACAATACACACAAGAAAAATCCCTTCCCCCAAAGGAGGCTCATCCATATGAAATCCATCGTCACCCGGGCCGATCTGCAGGCCCTTTCCGTCCTGCCCTCCATCACCGGCCCCGAATCCCTGCCCATTTCCTTCCTCTATGGCGATACCCCCGTGCACGGTCTGCCCGCGTCCTTCCGGACCGAGGTCAAAACCCATACCCCCTCCAGCCGCCTGAGCGTCACCACCTTCACCGGCTGCGATGAAAACGGCCTTCGCATTACGGTCGAGCTTACCCGCTTCCTCGATTACCCCGCCCTGAGCCTCGTCGCCTTCTTTACCAACACCTCCTCTGCCGATACCCCAATCCTCTCCAACATCAAAATTTTCGATTCCGCCGTCGCGCTCCCGAAGGCTGCCTTCATCCATTCCAACGGCGATACCCTTCGCGAGGACGGCTACGAGCTCTGGCGCGATCCGCTCACCAAGCCCTTCACCCTCGCCCCTGCCGACGGCACCTCCTGCAACGGCGCCTTCCCCTATTTCACTTTGCAGGGGAAGGATATGGGCCTGCACGTGGCCGTGGGCTGGCCCGCCGTATGGCAGGCCGATCTCGCGCCTAAGAAAAACGGCCTGACCCTGTCCGTCGGACAGAAGCGCTGCCATATGTCTCTGCGCCCCGGCGAGACCATCCGCACTCCCCGGGTCGATCTCATCGCCTACACCGGCAGTGAAGAGCGCGGCGTGAACCTGTACCGCCGCTGGTATATCGATCATATCCTCCCGCGCGAGGACGGTCAGCCCCTGCCGCCCAAATGCTGCATGCATGTCTTCGGCGCAGAGGGAAAGCCCGAATTCACCGGCGCAAGCGAGGAAAACCAGCTGCGCGGCCTGAACGCCTACCTCCAAAACGGCGTCCGGCCCGATATCTGGTGGATCGACGCCGGCTGGTATCCCTGTAATTACGAATGGCCCCGCATCGGCACCTGGCAGGTCGATGCCGACCGTTTCCCGAACGGTCTCAGGCCCATCGGCGAAGCCTGTGCCGAAAACGATATGCGCTTTTTGCTCTGGTTCGAGCCCGAGCGCGTCCGCCCCGGCACCGAGCTCGCCCTTGAGCATCCGGACTGGCTCCTGACCCTTGTCAAAGAGGACGGCTCCACGGCCGAAAACATGCTGCTCGATCTGGGCAACCCCGCCGCGTGCGATTTCATCATTGATCGCGTCGATTCCATCCTCAAAGCCTCCGGCGTTACCATTTACCGGCAGGATTTCAATTTCGATCCCCTGCCCATCTGGATCCGGCACGAAGCGCCCGATCGCATCGGCGCCATCGAAAACCACCACGTGCAGGGCTATCTGCGCTATTGGGATTCCCTCCTCGCGCGCAACCCCGGCCTTCTCATCGATTCCTGCGCCTCCGGCGGCCGCCGCAACGATATCGAGACCATGCGCCGCGCTGTGCCCCTGCATTATACCGATGTCGGCTACGGCCACCACCCCATCAAGCAGAAGCAGCACGCGCTCATGTTCCGCTACATCCCCTATTTCCGCGCCCACAACATGTCGTGGGACGATCCTGCCACCGGCGAATACGCTTCCTCCGGCAAGCCGCAGGACCGCTTCTCCTACTACTGCGCCATGGCCCCCGCCCTCACCGATATGCTCGAGTGGGACGCTCCCGAGGCCGACTTTGCCCTCGCGCGCGAGATGCAGCCCATCTGGCGCAAAGCCGCCTCCATGATGCTCACCTGCGATCACTACGCGCTGACCGAATGCCGTAAATCCCGCGCCGATTATTACGCCGTCCAGTTCCACGATCCGGACGACCACCACGGCTTTGTCGAGCTCATCCGCAACAACGCCTGCGCCGAACCCACCTTCTGCCTGCGCATGCGCGCGCTCGATCCCACCGCGACCTATATCCTCACCCATGCCGAGACCGGCGCGCAGCTGCGCCTTCCGGGCGAAGCCCTGCTCACCGGGGTCGATTTCGCCCTGCCCCCGCGCTCCGGCGCCATCTATTTCTATCAGCGCACCTGCTAAAACCAAGATTCAGGGGGGGGGGGGGGGGGGGG
>JAFQGN010000078.1 GCA_017398245.1 Clostridia bacterium
GATGCGCAGAAACGAGGAGGCGAAACGGCGGGCGGAATGGATAGAAGGCAAGGCGGACCATGGTGAAACCGTGAACAAGAAGAACAGAAAGGAAGATTGAATTATGGCATCTGCAAAGCATAACGAAGAGATCCACGAAAAGGTAGACATGAACTGGGGAAACATGCACGGGACATATAGCGAATGCGCCGATCAATACGGCAGCGCGGATCGCATCGTGTTCTACGGCGATACTTACTTCGGGCCGAGAAAGGTATACAAGGCCGAGCTCGTCTCCGAGAGAAAGAGAAAATAAAGAGGAGGAAAATACGATGTTTGAACTGATTTTCTATTGGATTTTCGGATGGCTCATGTATAGGTGGACGAGAAAGTGACAGAACACGGCTGCCGGACACTTTTCATGCGCGGGATATCTTTGGTATAATGGAGACGGTACTCGACAGATAGGAAAAGGGGCGAAAAAATGAAATACGGCGTACAGATGTTCGGCAGCCACAAAATTTTCAATGCCGGCCCGAAGGGATATATCGAATCGATCGCAAAGATGGGCTATAAGCAGCTGGAACCGTGCATGGTGCTGGCGGGTGATGCGCTGCCCTTTGCCTGGAACTGGGGAAATATCGAGGAATATGTGGGCATGGCGAAGGACAACGGCCTGGAGCTGGATTCGGTCCACTTCTTTGCGCCGCAGTTCTGGAATTGCGTGCCGGAGATGAAAAAGGCGGCGCAGATCGCCGGGTTCAAGCGGTTCGTGCTGGGCTACAGGGGCGAATTCACGAAAGAAGCGCTGGACGAATTCGCCGCGCACTGCGTGGAAACGGCGGACGCGCTGGCCGAACTCGGGCTGGAACTGTGGATCCACAACAACGCGCGCGAGATCGCCGCGCAGGTGGAGGGCATGAGCGCGTATGAATACATCCTGCGCGCGTGCGGTGGAAAATTGGGCGCGCAGGTGGATACCGGCTGGGTCGCCTGCGGCGGAAGGAAGATGGAGGATTTCCTGGAGGACAACGCGCAGTACATCCGTTCCATCCATCATAAGGATATCGAGGCCGTTGTGGAGGATCTGCGCAGCGTGATCAACGTGGAACTGGGCAAGGGCTGCGTGAGCGCGAAATATGCCCACGATTTTGCCGTGAAGCATGGGCTCGGGCAGGTCGTGGATCAGGACAACAGCACGGGAGACATCATGGCCGATCTGGACGGATCGGTGAAATATCTCGCCGCTTTGGACTGAAGAGAATCAGGAGTCCGGCAGCTTCTGGTTTGGAAATGGCCGGAAAGCGGGACGGGCTTTCGCTGAGGAACAATACTGATACATAAACAGCCGCCGGGCGCGAAAAGGCGTCCGGCGGCTGTCACTTGGAAGAAGACCGGACAACGGAACAGATGCCGGAAGATCCGGTATTGCGGTATGGGTGTATACTGCGGAACAACAACGGAAAATAGGCAGCCGCCGGGGGCATGATGCGTTCCCGGCGGCTTATATATTCGCGTTATTTTGTTACCGGCGTCTGCCGGACGGCGCCCGCCCGTGTGCGCCTGCTCCTGTGGCAGGATCCCGGGGGAGGGCCCGTTTGTATATGCATCCTGCCTTCCGTTATGGCGGAAGCCGGTCAGCCGTCCGCTCCTGTGGCGGTCGACTGCCCTGTCCTGGGAAGGACGGGATCGATCTTACATGTGCCTTTGCGGGCGTGTGTACGGTATCTTGGCGGCCACCTCCTTTGCCTTGTCTTCGTACTACAGTATATCAGGCCTCTGTGGCGAATTATGCCTGCGCCTGCGGCAAAGCTGTGAAGTTTTCGGGGCGGGGATTACGCTGGGGGATACGCCGGGGCTCTGCCGCGGACCCCGCTTAAGGGAATGATTCCCTTAAGAATCCTCGATTGGGAAAGGATGACGGCGGGGCTCCGCCCCACACCCCGGCAGGGGAAATGATTTCCCCTGCACCCCTCAATTAGGGATAGTTGCACGAATACTGATCGTATTAAAACAGAAGCGGCCTGCAACACAGCTGCAGACCGCCTTTTTATAGAAATAATATCCCCCAATATGGGATTCCAAAGGGACAATGTCCCTTTGGCAGGGGTGCAGGGGGCAGCGCCCCCGCCGTATTCCCCTCCTTCAGGAGAACTGGCGCGTGAACAGGGGCGATTCGTTGATGTCGGGCCAGGCCATGACAGTCTGGCTGACGCCCGTGCCGGACAGGTGATAGTACACGCGCCGGCGGGTGTAGAGCCACAGCTCGGTAAAAGTGACCGCGCCGTCGCGGTCGTTGTCCGCGCGCAGGGAAACGCTGCGGTCGTTGTCCAGATCCCAGCCCAGACCTTCGCACAGGGCGCGCGCGAACACGGTGGACATATCCGCCTCGGTGTTTTCGCCGGTATCGGAAATGCGGTAGCTGTCCTCTTCGGCCCCGCAGGAGGTCATGACAAGGTACTTGCCGTTGAGCAGAGGGGAATCGGTAAAGATCGCGGCGGCGGATTCGGCATAGAGCGCGGACGCAGCGCTGCCGATGAACGCGCCGCTTTGGCAGCAGTCGATCAGAACCACGACGCGGCCGGGTATATTGCGCAGCATTGCTTCCAGCGCGCGCACGGAAACGGACGTACCGTCGTGCAATAGCAGCTGCGGTTCGCCGTCGATCATCTCGCCGTGGCAGCTGATGTAGAACAGGCTCAGATCCTCCGGTTTTGCGGAGGCGAAGGTGTTTTCGATCGCCTGCGCGAGACTATCCTGCGTGCTGTCGATCTGCACGGTCACATCAAACGGCCTGCCCGTTCGGTAGCGCAGCGCGCCGAGCATATCGCTCAGCCCCTGCACAGTGTTGATCGCGCCCGTGCGCGTGCGGCCGTCGTCGTAGCGCTGTTCGGAAAGCAGAAGAGCCCGGCGCGCGGGAACGGGGTCGATCGCGCGGAGGTAGAGCTGCGCGGAGGCGGTGCCGACAGTGGCCGTGATGCGCGCGCGCCCCGCGCCGACGATCTCGGCAGTTCCCTTTTCATCGATGAAGACCACGGATCCATCGGAAGAGGAGAAGACGACGGGAAGATCTTCCGCGCCGGAAAGCAGCGGAAGCAGGTCGACCTGGTCGCCGATATAGGCCTCCAGCAGAGGCGCGGAAAAGGAAAGCGTTGCAGCGGCCAGAGCCGGGAGCAGCACGGCGCAAAAGGCCAGCAGCAGCGCGATGAACGCTGCCGGACGATGCTTCCGCATGGCCGCCGCCCCCTTCCCGGTACGATTCGGATTTTAGCGCGCTAAAGCCGCACATATGGCTTATTGTAGCGCAACGCGTTCTTTTGCGCAACAGTTTTCGCCCCGCAGGCGGGATTTGGCAGCGCGTTTTGCGCCCGCTTTCGCAGGGGGGAACGCTCCGCGGAAGGCTTGCATGCGGATGGCGTCCTGTGCAGGAGCTCTCTGTTTTGCCTGCGGTAAACGCTTTGCGAAGGGGAATGCGGATGGTGCGCGGGGCGCGGACGGCGGTCTGAGGGTGAAGAAGGAAACCGGCGGCAGGGCGGCTTTGCATGGATAAGGGCGGGCAAAAATTCATCAAACGAACAAAAATACTGCAGGAATATCCAGCAAAGGCGGGGTTGATACTTGCAAATGTGGCGGTAATTGTTTATAATAAGTAAACAGGAACGCTTTGCGTTCGACTGCCGAGGAAGAAAGCGGCAGTTCTTATCATGCAGCTAAGGCGGCGATTCATTTGAGAAAGAAGAAGTGCATAGCGATGCTGCTTGCAGGCGGTCAGGGAAGCCGCCTGGGCATTCTGACCAAAAAAGTGGCAAAGCCTGCCGTTCCTTTTGGCGGAAAATACAGGATTATCGATTTCCCTCTGTCCAACTGCTCCAATTCCGGCATCGACACCGTAGGCGTGCTCACCCAGTACCGTCCGCTGGAGCTTAACAGCTATATCGGCTCCGGCCAGCCGTGGGACTTGGACCTTATGCAGGGCGGCGTGTTCGTGCTGCCTCCCTACATGCGCGGCAAGAGCGGCGAGTGGTATCGCGGCACGGCCAACGCTATTTATCAGAACATCCCCTTCATCGAGCAGTATGACCCGGAATACGTCCTCATCCTCTCCGGCGACCATATCTACAAGATGGACTATAACGACATGCTGAACTGGCATATTAAAAACGGCGCGGACGCGACCATCGCCGTGCGCACCGTTCCCATGAGCGTGGCCAGCGAGTTCGGCATCATGAACACCGAGAGCGACGGCTCCATCATCGAATTCGAGGAAAAGCCCAAGCATCCCAAGAGCGACAAGGCTTCCATGGGCGTGTACGTGTTCACCTGGAAGGTGCTCAAGGAATACCTCGTGGCCGACGAAGCCAACCCCAATTCCAAGAACGACTTCGGCAAGAACATCATCCCCGCGTTCCTGAACGACGGAAAGCGCCTGATGGCCTACGCCTTTGAAGACTATTGGAAGGACGTCGGCACCATCCACAGCCTGTGGGAGGCCAATATGGACCTTCTGGCCGAGCCGGCCGAGCTGGACCTGTACGACAATAAGTGGGCCATTTACGGCCGCAACCCGGTCATGCCGCCGCACTATGTGGGCGAGGGCGCCGAGGTCGTCTCCAGCATGGTCACCGAGGGCTGCGAGATCTACGGCAAATCCAGCGGCAGCGTGCTCTACAGCGGCGTTATCGTCGAAAAGGGCGCCGTCGTGGAAGACAGCGTGATCATGCCCAATACCCGCATCTGCTCGGGCGCCGTTGTGCGCAGGGCCATTGTGGCGGAAAACACCGTCATCTCCGCCGGCTGCACCGTTGGCGAGGAGAACGGAGATATCGCGCTGGTCGGCTCCAACACCGTGCTGCCCGAGGGCTATAAGGTGGCTCCCGGCGCGCAGGTGGATACCGACAGCATTGAAGAGGAGGCAAGAGCATGAAGGACGTAATGGGTATTGTCTATACCGGCAGTGAAGATCTCATGCTCCGTGAGCTCACGTCCATCCGCTCGGTCGCCGCGCTGCCCGTGGCCGGCCGCTACCGCATGGTGGACTTTGTCCTCTCCAGCATGGTCAATTCCGGCATCCGCAACGTCGGCGTGCTGATGCAGAAAAATTATCATTCCCTGATCGACCATATCGGCTCCGGTAAGGAGTGGGACCTGCATACCCGTGTCGACGGTCTGTTCATCCTGCCGCCCTTTATGAACGCGGAAAACGCAGGCACCTATACCGGCCTTCTGGACGCGCTGCACTCCAACATGAGCTACCTGCGCCGCTCCCGTCAGGAATATGTGGTCATCGCCAGCGGCTCCGTCCTCATGAACGCCAACTTTGAAGAGATGGTCCAGCAGCATCTGGACAGCGGCGCGGACATCACCGTGGGCTATACGCGCGATACCTCTTCCGATCTGGCCAGCCATGGCGGCGGAAGGCACGCCTTCATGCAGTTTGATACCGAAGGCCGCCTGACCAATATGGAGATCAACCCGAACGCCCCCAGCTACGAAAACGTGGGTCTGGATCTGTTCGTGGTGCGCAGAAAGCTGCTGATCTACCTTGTGGATCAAGCCATCTCCCAGGGCATGCACAGCATGTACGCCGATCTGATCCGCTCCCACATGCTCGCCGGCTCGCTGGATATCCGCGGCTACGAGTACAAGGGCTTTGCCCGCCGCATCGAGACCGTGCTTGGCTATTACAAGCTGAATATGGATATCATCCGCCCCGAAGTGCGCAATGCGCTCTTTGGCGAAAACCCGGTCTTCACCAAGACCCGCGACGACGCCCCCGCCAAGTACATGGCCGGCTCCAGCGTGAAGAATTCCTTCGTGGCCGACGGCTGCGTGATCGAAGGCACGGTGGAAAACAGCGTGCTCTTCCGCGGCGTGCGCGTTGAAAAGGGCGCGGTGGTGAAAAACTGCGTCATCATGCAGGACAGCGACATCCTTGAGGGCGCCGAGGTCGAAAACGTCATTTTCGACAAGGCTGTCACTCTGCGCCGCAGGGGCCGCCTCGTCGGTCAGCCGCTCTATCCGATCGTCGTCGGAAAGAACACTACTTTGTGATATCCTGCAGATTTTACGTATTAAGCAAGAAAATAACACAACTGCCATGTGGCGCGCTTGCTAAAATACGGTTTGTAGGGTAAAATACAGGGCGTAAACCCAAATAAGATTTGGAGGAGATTCCCATGATCAAGATTGGTATCAACGGTTTTGGCCGCATCGGCCGTCTCGTTTTCCGCGCCAGCCTCGACCACAAGAACGTCGAAGTTGTCGGTATCAACGACCTGATCACTCCCGAATACA
>JAFQGN010000079.1 GCA_017398245.1 Clostridia bacterium
ACCATGACAAAGCTGCACGGGCATGTTATACTGCATTTATATGGAAATACCGATTTTGCTATGCGGAAGGAGGCGGCAGGCGTGCAGGAACCGTATTCCGTTCTCGGGCTGAAAAAAGGCGCATCGGAAGAGGAAGTGCGCACCGCATACCGCCAGATGGCCAGGCGCTGGCATCCGGACAGGTTCCCCGCAGGGCCGGAGCGCATGTGGGCCGAAAAGAAGATGGCCGAGATCAACGAGGCGCACACGGCTATCGTTTCCGGAGAAGCGGGCAGGCTCAGCGCGACGCCGGCTTCGGAAAGCGAGCAGCTCAAAGACGTGCGCAGGCTGATGGAAATCGGTCAAAACAACGCGGCCCGGCAGGCGCTGATGCGCGTGGAAAGCCGCAGCCCCGAATGGAACTATCTGTTCGGCGCGGTGCTGCTTCGCCTTGGCGAGTACGACAAGGCCGTGCTCTATTTCGGCATCGCCATGCGCCAGAGGCCGGACAACGCCCAGTATCGCACCGCATTTGCCAGCGCGGAAGCCGTGCGCAACAGGCACCGCGCCGCGCCGCTGTATAAGCGGCTGTTCGGCGGGGTGAAAAAGACGGCCCTTCGCTGAAAATGGATATGCTCTTTCCCGCAGCTTCCGGCTGTGGGTTTTTGTTTTTTGGAGAAAGCGCATGGCAGGCTGCGATCGAAGAGGAGGCTTTTTGAACTGCCGTACGATATGCGTGATTCCCGGCGGTTGGTGGGGCGATGGAGGTTTCGTTTTTTGCCCTGCAGCGGCGTTTGCCGGGTTCGGGCGCGCATTGACAGATGCAGCGCGGATAGTCTACAATGCAGGGGAAACGGAGGGAGACCGATATGACGGAAGGAATGCGCCTTGCGATGGGCTGGGCGTTTGTATTGGCTGCGCTGGCCGGATGGTCCGGCGCGATCGCAAAATATGGAAAAATGAAGCCGGAGCTGAGCATGCCGCTGAGCGCGTGCGCGGTCATTCTGATCGTGTATATCGCGGGGCTGTGCGGAAGTCTCGCTGCGGGCGCGTGGATCGCGGCGGTTTCGGGCGCGGCGCTGTTTATATGGGTAACGGCGAAGGACAGGGGTGTTTGGAAGGGATTTGCCACGCCCGGATTCGCGTTCCTTGTGCTGTTCGGCGCGTTCGTGGCCATGCAGGTGTATGACGATCCGCTTTCGCACAACGATGATTTCAACCACTGGGCGGTCATGGTGCGCAATATGCTGCTGCTGGACCGGTTCCCGGATGCGAGCGTCTCGGCAATCGATTTTTCGTCGTACCCGCCGGGCACGGCCGTGTTCGATTATTTCGTGAACCGGATGACATTCGGCTCCTATTCCGAGGGGAGGCTCATTCTTTCGCAGAATATCATGGTGCTGCTATTTTTGCCGTGCCTGTTTGCGCCGATGCGGCCGCAGCGGGAGGAGGGCAGGGGAGACCGGCTGGCCCTATACGGCATGCTGTGCGCGTGCGCGCTGCTGATCTTCTTGTATGAATTCCGCGCGCTGATCGTGGACGTGGTCAACGGAATCGTTGGCTTTGCGGCCATCGCGGGCGTGCTTGCGCTGAAGGACGAGCCGAAAAAGGCGGCGTATTACGCCGGGCCGGTCACCTGCGTGGGTTTGCTGGTCAAGTATTCGAATATTTACTATTTTGCGGCGACGGCAATCGCGCTGCTGTGGGTGTGTCACCGCGCGCACAAAAAGGGCGAAAAGAGCGGGCTCGGCACGGCGGTTTGCATGGGCGCGCTGAGCATCGGCATGATGCTGACGTGGTTCGTGCATGTGCGCATGGCCTTTGGCGGCGTGGCGGACACGCATTCGATGAACCTGGGCCGGATCCTGGAGGTGCTGCGCGGCTGGTCGCAGGAGGATATCCGCACGATCGCGCGCGTGTGCCTGTATATGGCGACGAGCCCGACGAAATCGGCCGTGCTGCTGACGGCGTTTATGAACGCGGCGGCGATCGGCCTGGCGGTGTACAATCGCATTGCGTTCCGGCGCAGCCCGGCGCGCATACTGCGCAGCGTGGTCATGGCGGATATCTGCTATATCGGCTATCAGCTGATGCTGTTTTGCGCGTACATCCTCTCGTTCCCGCGCGATGAAGCCCTGCGCGGCGCGAGCTATGGCCGGTACAACATGAGCATCATGATCTGGGTGATCGGCTTCCTCTCGGCCGTGTGCGTGGACGAACTGCGCGCGCTGGGCAAGAGCAAAGGCGCGCGGGCCTGGCGCACGCTGTACGGCGCGGGTTTTGCGCTGCTCACGGCGGCTGCGCTGATCGTGACCGGCGAGGGCGGCATGCTCATTCATGAAAACCAGTACGAGGGTTCGCGGCAGGCAGCGGCGGATGCGATCCTTGCCGAAAACAGCTTTACCGAGGAGGACAGCTTCTTCGTGCTGGCGGCGGACAAGGATGCAAAGCAGGTGGCGAGCGTGTTCCACTACAAGACCAACCGGCATGTGGACTTTGTGCATGTGGACGAGGTGGCCTCGGCCGAGGAGCTGCTGGCGCTGTGCGCGCAGCACGATTACCTGATCGTGATGGAGAACGACGAGCGGATCGCAGCTGTTTTGCAGGGGCTGGAGATGGAGGAGGGCCTGATCGGGGCGTATCCGATGGAGAAGGTCGCTGCGCTGGGTGAAGATGAAGCCTGATGCGCGGTGATCCTTTTGAACAATATGCTTTGGGAAATTGCTGGTTTGCGCGAGGAAGTATAACTTGCGCTTAGAATAATTTCCCCAAAGATGGGATTCCAAAGAGACAATGTCCCTTTGGCGGGGTTTGAGGGGCGGAGCCCCTTGCGTGTCTCCAATAAGGGATTTCCAAGGGTCAATGTCCCTTTGGCGGGGTCAAGGGGCGGAGCTCTTTGCGTCCCCTCGTGGTTGTATCTTCTTCACGCATCGGCAGACAACTCCGATAGAACGCCCTGCCTGCGCATGATAAGAATCCCCCAATATGGGATTCCAAAGGGTCGAAGATCCTTTGGCGGGGTCAAGGGGCAGCGCCCCTTGCGTACCCTGTGCCCTGCGTGCGGGAAAACGACGTTTCAGCGGTCAAACAGAGGTGTTTGGCCGCTTTCTCTTGCGCTTTGCGGCCCGAAAGCATATACTTGCACCATCGGCAGTATGGAGCCGGAACGGAGGAAAAACGATGCATATGGGATTTGGATTCGGGTTTGGTCTGATGGAAACACTGTTTCCGGTGATGTTCTTTGCGGTGTTCGCGTTTGTGATGATCATGTTTGCGTTCACCATTGGAAAGGCCGTGCGGCAGAATATCAAAAACAACAGATCGCCCCGGCTGACCGTGGGCGCGAAGGTCGTCTCCAAGCGGCAGCATTACCGCCGCGGCACGCAGAACACGATGGGACACACGTGGTACTACGTCACCTTTGAAGTGGAGAGCGGCGACCGGATGGAACTGGAAACGGAAGGCGAGGAATACGGCATGCTCGTGGAAGGCGACGCCGGCAGGCTCAGCTTTCAGGGCACGCGGTTTCTGGGGTTCGAAAGGGTGTAAGCAGTGCAGGAGAGCATGGGCGTTCTGATCTTTCAGTGGGTGTTCATTGCACTGGTCGTGCTCAGCTTTGTGTATAAGCTGGTGTATCTGTACCGCCGCCGCAGGAAGGAAAAGTGGATATCGCGCCAGCCTTTGCAGCGCGTGCGGGCGAAGGTCGTGGATTTTCGGCTGCGCACGCGCGCGGTCGCGATCGGCGGCGGTGTTGGCTCAAAGGGAGATTCAAACAGACCTGCGATTGAGCACAGGTACATCGGCACGTTTGCACTGGAGGACGGGAGCACAGTCGAACTGGAAATGCCCAAAGGAAAGCCCGAGCATATGGGGAAAGAGATCGTGCTGGAATATCGGGGCGACAGGTTCGTCGATTATCAGGGGATAAAAAAGCGCAAAAATAAAAGAAAGCGCGGGCGTTTCTAATCGAATTCTAAGAAAACTCATCGGGGATTTTAAGGGAAAGGCAGTATCCTGTGTACGTACCCGAGAGGGAAGGACAAAAACACAGGAGGAATGAAGATATGACGCATTATGAAATGGTGGAACTGCTGCGCGAGAAGGCGAACGTGACTTATGAAGAGGCGAAGAACGCGCTGGAGGCGAGCAACTGGGATCTGCTGGACGCTATCGTGCTGCTGGAGCGCGAGGGCAAGACCGGCAAGGTTTCTTCCGGTTACAGCACGAAGGCCCAAAGCGAGCCGACTATGGACGAGGAAAAGCCCAGGAGGAGCGAGTTCCGCGACAATATGAGGAGGCTTGGCGGGTGGATCGCCCATCTGATCGAGATCGGCAACCGCAACAGCTTTATCGTGACGAAGGAGAAGAAGGAAGTTTTGCAGCTGCCTGTGACGGCGGCGGTCGCCCTTTTGTGCGTGAGCTGGCCGATCACGGTCATTCTGCTGATCGTGGGCCTGTTCTCCGGCTGCAGGTATTCGTTCCGCGGGCCGCATCTGGGCACCGAGACGGTTAACAATGTGATGAACAAGGTAAATGACGCGGCCGAAAGCGTGAAGGCTGAGTTCAACGGCGAAAAGAGCGAGTAACGGGGGAGGGCAAGGGGGAACGCCAAGGGGGCGCCGGGAGAGACGCCAAGGGGGCGCCGCCCCCTTGGATCCCCTGCCAAAGGGACAATGCCCCTTTGGAAACCCATATTGGGGGAAGGGGTTGCCTGATGCGACATTCTTCAGAAAAA
>JAFQGN010000080.1 GCA_017398245.1 Clostridia bacterium
AAAGGACGCCGCAGCAAATTCAACACAAAAATCGTACTGATCCTGCTTCTGGCTGTCATCGCAGCAGGGTTTGCGCCATTTGTATTTTCCGGTTTTCTCGGCGAGGATACGCGCCTGATTCAGGACGGCGGCGAGGCAGACGGGCGGCTGCGCGTCAAGCTGCTCTCTCTGGGCGCACCCGAACAGCTCACGCTTACGCTGGACGGCGTATACTCGCTGGAAAATGACCCCGGCTTCCGCTTTGCGCGCGGCAGCGTCGTAACTATCGTGAACCAAAACAGTTCTCTGCTTATGGATTGCGGAGGCCTGACCATCGACATGGGACCGAATTTCACCCTGACGCGCCATTTCGCACCGCAGGATATGCCAAACGGGATATACATTGCCGAATCACAGCAGCCGAACATGTATAACGGCGATCTGTATCTCGAAGCCGGGCAAACAGGCATTGACGCGCTACTGTTTATAGATATGGAAGAATATCTGTACGGCGTTGTGCCCTACGAGATGAGCGACAGCTGGCCGCTGGAAGCGCTCAAGGCGCAGGCCGTTGCCGCGCGCACTTATGCCATGGGCCGCAAGAGCGCACGCATTTCCTATGATTACGACGTGGTAGACACCACCGCCGATCAGGTCTTCAAGGGATACAATGCCGAGTGGATCAACGCGATCGAAGCGGTCGATTCGACCCGCGGCATCGTTGGCATGTACAAGGGCAGCTTCGCCACCTGTTATTATGGCGCGAGCAACGGCGGGCAGACCGCTCTGCCCAACGAGATCTGGGGACGCGACGGGGATTACGACTATCTCGATGTGCGGGACGACCCCTACGACCTGGAAAACAGCAAGAGCGTGGTGCGCACAATGGAGATCCCGGCGGATGGGCTATTGATCGATGAGACTCTGACCGGCATGCTCAAGGCTGCGCTTTCCGAGCGGCTTGCCGGAATGGGCTACAGCGAGGACGCGGAGGATATCCGCATCGTGTCCGTCGAATCTATCACCCCGTGCGATCCGAAAGGCCTGCCCGGCAGCCGGATGATGCAGACTCTGCGCTTCGAACTGGCCGTTGAAGGACGTAAATGGGCGGATCAGGGGACGATGAGCGAACCTGTCCTCGGCGAATTCGAGCGCATTGTGCAACTTTTGGAGGCCGACATCGGCCTGTATTCACAGATCAAGAGCGCCTACGAGAGCATGGATATCAATCCCGCCGACTGCGAACTGTATACTGTCACCGCTGTGTATGCCGACGGCTCAGAGCAGACCGTCGCTGTCACCACACCTTCCGAACCCGAAGATTCGCTTGCGCCGGGCAGTGAGATCGTCTCCTTCCGGCTGGAAGCGCGGCGATATGGCCACGGCGTGGGCATGAGCCAGCGCGGCGCGCAGACCATGGCCGGAAAATACGACCTGCCCTATACCGATATCCTGCTGTTCTATTACCCGAATATGGAGCTTGTGCGCTATACCATGCCGGAAGCAGAGCTCACGCAGTTGGATACTCTCCCCAAGGGCCTTGGCGCGGCAAGGGTGATCGCGATCGAACCCAAGCCGACCCCCGCTCCCCTTCCGCCTCTGGAAAGCGGAGAAAAATACGGCCATGTGGTGCTCAACAACGACGCCTCCGCGCTGAATGTGCGCGCTGAACCGAACACCGCCTGCGAGATCATCTCCACATTGCAGGATTTTCAGCAGGTCATCATCTGTGAAACGCTGGACGGATGGTATCGCATCCGCACGGCGGAAGTCAGCCATGGATATGTGTCGGCAAGGTATCTGGTAGAAGAATAAAACGAAAATCCTCTGCGCAGCCCGCGCAGAGGATTTTTTATGTTGACATTTATCTAATCAGGTGCTATATTTAGTTCGACGCAATTCTAATCAGAAAGAAGGCATCGAACATGGACGTTCTGGAAAGATATAACTGCGAGCTGGACAAGCTCAGTTCGCAGCAGCGCGATCTGGCCCTGCAGGCGATCGAACGCGGCGATGAGAGAGAATACACCATTCACCTGATGCAGGCAAGCATGATGGGCGATATGCTGAAGGTGTTGGGAAGAGTACAGCATGAAAGAAAACGCCCCGGGCATGTTGAAAACATCCTCGCTTCGCTTGAAAAAGAAGAAAAGGCGAAAACAGAAGAAGGCGATTACGACCTTGCCGACCGCGCGAAGGTAAAGGCGCAGACGATCCGCCGGGCGATGGAACTCTTGGAAAGGCTGGAAAAAGAACATGCATGAGGCTCTCCCCCTCTTTAAGCTGCTGGCCGATGACACGCGGCTGCGCATCCTGCAGGCGCTGGCAGAAAAGGAAATGTACACTGAGCTGCTGGCCGAACGCCTGCAGCTGACCCCGGCGACCGTCTCGTTCCACATGAAAAAGCTGCAGACTGCAGGCCTTGTGGACGCGCGGCGCGAACAATATTACACTGTGTATTCGCTGCGAAAGAGCATGCTTTCCTCCACTCTCGCTTCGCTTATTTTTCAGCCCGGCAGCGATACCGCCAGCGAGGAAATGCGCGAGGAGATGTACAGGCGAAAGATCCTCAAATCTTTTATGCCGGACGGCTACTGCAAGGTGATGCCCGCGCAGGTCAAAAAGCGCATGGTGATCTACGAGGAAATTTTCCGCCGGTTTGAACCCGGCAAGGTGTACCCCGAAAAGGAAGTGAACGAGATCATCGGCCGGATGCACGAGGATTACTGCACCGTGCGCCGAATGTTTGTGGGCATGGGCTGGATGCAGCGCGAAAACGGCCTGTATACGATAAACCCTAACCCGGATAAAACCGGATTTTGAACCATTCCAATCGCCCCTTGCTTCGGTAAGCGGGCGATATTTTTCTGCTCTCTTGCATTTGGCCGGGTGCATTGTTATACTTGTATTTGGTAAGAATTCGCGCGCAAAGGAGCCTTCGCAATGAAATCTAACGATCTGCAGTCTCGTCCGGTCTTACTGACGATTCTGCTGCTGGCATGGCCGACCATGCTGGAGCAGATCCTCCAGACGGCTGTGCAATATGTCGACAGCGCAATGGTCGGCCAGCTTGGCGCTGAGGCAACTGCCGCAGTCGGCTCTACTTCCACCGTGGGCTGGATGGTCGGCAGCTCCATTTCCGCGCTCGGCGTAGGTTTTCTGGCCTATATTTCGCGTTCCTGGGGCGCGAAAAAGTATAACGATGCGGCGCGCGCGGTGGCGCAGGTGGTTCTGGCTACCATCGTGTGCGGCATTTTGTTCACCATCATCCCGCTTTCGATCTCAAAATATGTGCCTGTCTGGATGCAGGTCGATCCGGCGATCCGGGAAACGGCCAGCCGGTATTTCTTCATTCTGTATTCCCCCATGCTCATGCGTACAGCGCTGATCCTGTTTGGCACCTCTCTGCGTGCCATCGGCGATACAAAAACGCCCATGCGTGTGAATGTGCTGATGAACATTGTGAACGTGGTACTGAATTACCTGTTCATTTACGAACCGCACACGGCCAATATCTTCGGCCTGCAGTTGCCCATGTGGGGCGCGGGCTGGGGCGTGGAAGGCGCGGCGATCGCTTCCGCCATTGCCTTTATCGTTGGCGGCGCCGCGATCACCGTGGCGGTATGGCGGCACCCGGTCATTTCGCCGAAGGGACGCTCTCTCAAGCCAGATATGGAAGTGCTCAGGCCCTGTCTGCAGGTCGCTCTGCCCAGCGCGGCGCAAAGATTCCTTACCTCTTTCGGCTATGTTGCGTTTGCTTCGCTCATCAATGGACTGGGCACCATTGCCATTGCCGCGCATTCCATTGCCAACACCGTCGAATCCGCCTTTTATGTGCCCGGCTACGGCATGCAGGCGGCGGCAAGCACGCTTTCAGGCAACACATACGGCGCGGGCGATCAGAACCGCATGAAATCTGTCACGCGTACGCTTCTGATTTTGGAAGTAAGCATCATGTGCGTTTCGGGCGCGCTTTTGTTCCTGTTTGCTGAAAAGCTGATGTGGCTGTTTACCATCAGCGCAGATACGGTGGCCCTCGGCACAACTGTTTTGCGCATGGTGGCCGTGTCAGAGCCTATCTTCGGCGTTGCGATCATTCTGGAAGGCATTTTCCAGGGCGTGGGCGACACGAAAGGCCCGTTTGCGATCAACGTGCTGGGCATGTGGGGGTTCCGCATTTTCGGCTCTTTCGTGCTGCTGAAGCTGGTCGGACTCGGGCTGGAAGGCGCATGGGCGTGCATGATCGCCCACAATGTTTTCCTTGGCGTTATGTTTACGATCCGCTATAAAAAAGGCACGTGGAACCCGCTGCTGCGCGCGGCGCAGAACAAATAAGAAGTATCGGCAAAGGAGAGAACGACCATGATCCATACCCTTTTGCAGGAAAGAAAGCTGCCGGAGCTTCCGAAGACCCGAGAAGAAATGGTGCAGATCCTCGCCCGTGAAGAATACGGCCCGGTTCCGCCTAAGCCCCATTCGATCGACATCGCGCAGCGCAACACCGGCGCGAAGTATGAACATTGCTCCGGACATGCCATGTATTCTGAATACGACATCACAGCGCATATGGACGGGTTTGATTTCACTTTCCCCGTGCGCTGCATTTTCCCGAAAGAGCATCCCGAAGAAGGCGCGCCGGCCTTTGTGCTGATCAATTTCCGCCCCGAAGTGCCGGACTGGTATTTCCCGGCGCAGGAGATCGCCGATAACGGCTTTGCCGCCATCTGTGTGTATTATAACGAGATTTCTGCCGATGTGGACGACGGCTACTCCACCGGTGTGGCGCCCGATATGATCAAAACCTACGGCCCGACCAGCAAGATCAGCATGTGGGCATGGGCGTGCTCCTGCGCGCTGGATTTTGCGCTGACCCGCAGCGATATCGACCCGAACCGCATTGCTGTGATCGGCCACAGCCGTCTGGGCAAGACCGCGCTCTGGGCCGGGGCGAACGACGAACGCTTCTCCGCCGTGATCTCCAACGATTCCGGCTGCTCCGGCGCGGCCATTTCGCGTGGCAAGGTCGGCGAAAGCATCGAGCGCATTTCCCGCGTGTTCCCGCACTGGTTCAACGAAAAGTACAAGGAGTACGGCAATCGTGAATACGAGGCCCCGTTCGATCAGCACTTCCTGCTGGCCTCCATCGCGCCGCGCAAGCTGTGCGTGGGCAGCGCAAGCGAGGATACCTGGGCAGACCCGGTGAGCGAATATCTGTGCTGCTGCGCGGTGAGCCACGTTTGGGAGCAGATGGGTAAGCCCGGCTTTATCCATCCCGACCGTCTGCCGGTGCCCGGCGATGCGTTCCAGCAGGGTTCCATTTCCTACCATCAGACCGACGGCACGCACTATCTCGGCCGTGCAGACTGGAACCGCTATATGGATTTCCTGCGCTAAAACCAACGCATTTTCAGGCGCTCCGGCATGTTCCGGGGCGCTTTTCTCATACAATTCTAATCTTGCGCGTATTGACCGGCGCGCTTTTTCCTACTAAAATAGTATTGCAGACAAAGGATAGAGGAGGAAAAAACTATGTTGTTTTTTGTTGCAGGTATCGTTCTGACCATCGCAGCGTTTGTTGCGCTCGGCTTCAAAAAGAGCGGAAAATGGGGTCTTGGCCCGAAACAGCTGCTGAGCATTTTGTTTCTCGCGCTGTGCGTTTTCGGCTGCGTAAAATCCATTCCCACTGGCTATACAGGTATCGTGACTACCTTTGGCCGCGTAGAGGACGACGTTCTGGACGCCGGCCTGCACCTGATCAAACCCACGCAGAATGTAGTGCTGATGGACAACCGCGAACAGCGCACGCCTTTTGCTGTGAATGCGTTCTCCAGCGATATCCAGCAGACCTCCGTGACCGGTTCTGTGAACTACATGATCGACAAATCCACCGCCATGACTCTGTACAAGGAAGTCGGCGTCGGCTACCAGAATGTTCTGATCCAGCCGCGCATTCTGGAAGACGTGAAGGCCGTTTTCAGCCGCTATACGGCGGAAAACCTGATCGCCTCGCGCGACGACCTTTCCAACAGCATCGAAGGTCTTCTGCAGAATGATCTGGAGCAGTACGGCATCATCGTGATGAGCGTCTCCATTGAAGATATCGATTTTACCGACGTGTTCACCAACGCAGTTGAAGCCAAGCAGGTTGCCGCGCAGGAAAAGCTGACTGCGGAAACCAAGCAGCAGCAGGCTATTATGGAAGCGGAAGCAGCTGCCGAGAGGCAGAAGATCGCCGCTGAGGCCGCAGCGGAGGTGCAGAAGGTAGAAGCCGACGCCGAGGCCTACGCCACCAAGACCAAAGCGGAAGCTGAAGCCGAGGCAAACCGTATGCTTTCCGAATCGCTCACGCAGTCTCTGATCGATTACCAGTATTCCAAGGCGTGGGACGGCAAACTGCCCACCACTATGCTGGGCGAGGGTTCTGTGCCCGTGCTGAATGTGGACCCCGATACCGTCGAATGACCTTTCTTCCCCACAGACCGCCGGTTAACCGGCGGTCTGTTTTTTTGCCATCCACGAGCCGCCAGGCATGTTTTTTGCGCGGCTGAAAGCATATATTTTCAATCTTAACCGAAACTGCAAGGCGTATGATTGACACGCTCCCGCGCGCGGGTATACAATTTTTCGGTATGATATTGTGCTGTTTATAAGGAGGCATCCGGAATGCCCATTTGATACTGCCGGCGCCTTTTGAACCGCTTAAAACCGACAAGGAGGCACACTCAGAATGGCCGAAACGAATATGAAACATCCCGAGCTTGCCGAAGAGACAAGGCGCAGGCGAACCTTTGCGATCATTTCCCACCCTGACGCAGGTAAAACGACGCTGACCGAAAAGCTGCTGCCCTATGGCGGAGCCATCCGCGAGGCCGGCTCTGTCAAGGCGCGCAAGGCCAGCAAGCATGCGACCTCCGACTGGATGGAGATCGAAAAGCAGCGCGGCATTTCCGTTACATCCTCTGCCATGCAGTTTGAATTTGACGGCTACCGCATCAATATTCTGGATACCCCCGGGCATCAGGACTTTTCCGAGGACACCTACCGCACGCTCGTTGCAGCAGACAGCGCGGTCATGCTGCTGGACTTCTCGCGAGGCGTTGAAGCGCAGACGATCAAGCTGTTCAAGGTCTGCCGTCTGAGGAACATCCCGATCTTC
>JAFQGN010000081.1 GCA_017398245.1 Clostridia bacterium
GATATACTGCGCAGATCCCGGGGCGAAAGCCCGCGCAAGCGAGTTTTTTCGACAATCAGAGCATTATCTGCTTTAGAATTTTGCCCGGCGACTATTCCAAAAACGCATATAAACCGGAGGGACGGCTATGCTTTACGGAAACGGCACGCACGATGACACTGCCGCGCTGCAGGAGATGCTCGATCGGCGCGGCATTGTAACGATCCACAGGCCCGGCACGTATCTGGTCAGCCGGACGCTCGTCATCCATGCAAACACGCGTCTGGTTCTTTCCCCGGGCGCGAAGCTCCTCGCCGCGCCTATGTCGCGCTGCGCGCTGATCGAAAACGAGCATTTCGCAGGCGGCGGACGCGACGAAAACATTGAGATTTTCGGCGGAATATGGGACGGCAACTGCGACGCGATGGGGCTCGACGCCGCATACGAGGCGCTGCACCGGCTGGACGACCCCTATGACCCGAAGCTGTTCAAGGGAAAGCTGATGCGCTTTGCCCATGTCGACCGCATCTGTCTGGAAAAGCTGACCGTGCGCGATCCTGTCAGCTACGGGGTGCAGATCGCCGATGTGCGAGGATTCGTCGTGCGCGATATCTTCTTTGATTACAACTGGCATTTTGGCACTACCGACGGCGTCCATATCAACGGCCCGGCGTATGACGGCGTGATCGAAAACCTGTGCGGGACGACAAACGACGACCTCGTTTCGCTGACGACCTACGACGAGCCCCATGCCGAGGTTTCCCTCGGGCCGATCGAAAACGTATCCATCCGCAATCTGTCCGCCCGCAACGGCTATTCGGGCGTGAGGCTTCTTTCGGGAGAGAACTACCCGCTGCGCGCGGTGCATATCGACGGGCTGACCGGCACATACCGGCACCATGCGGTGGTCATTTCCAACCACAACCATCGCCCCGGCCGCGCATGGTTTGACGATCTGGTGATCGAAAACATATACGCCTCCAAGAGCGGCACGCCGCTTGGCGAGGGCTGCCATCTCACGTGGGAAAAGCATGCTGACGAGGACGCGTTCCTCTATTTCGGCACCGACGCCGTGTGCGGAAGCGTGACCGTGCGCAATGTGCACAGGCATCAGCAGCAGAGCACCCGCAGCCCCCTGTTCCGCTTCAAGGATTCCTGCCACATCGACAGACTCGTTCTGGACAATATCAGCCAGACCACCGCGCCCGGGGCGGACGCGCCTCTCTGGCAAGACGACGGGGCGGAGATCAGAGCGCTCATCGAGCGCGATTCCGTCACCGGATCGATCCGGAAATAAACAGATGCGAAGCGATCTACAAAAAGAGAGCGGCGTTTACAGAAACGTCGCTCTCTTTTTTGCTTTTTGGGGAGCAGGCCGTGCACGCAGCCTTTTTGTCCGCAGCATTCCGGATGATAGTCAACCGTTGGCCGACCGGAACGATCTGTTCGCCGAACACCTGGCATCGGTGCCGATGCATGCCGAGAAAAATCATTTTGAACGAAACATATTCAGATCAGGATCCCGTTGCAGTGGTCGATCTCATGCTGGATGATCTGCGCCGTCCAGCCGGTGAACGTTTTGATTTTGGTCTGAAAGGCTGCGTTCTGCCACTGCACCTTGATGCTTTTATACCGCTTGCACCTGCGCGGCCCGCCAAGCAGAGACAGGCAGCTTTCCTGCGCGGCGTAGCCATCGCTTTCTTTGATGATCTGCGGGTTGAACATCGTCATATATTCGCCTTCGTTATCGAACACGATGATCCGCTTGCGCACACCGATCATATTTGCCGCCATGCCCACGCACTCTTCCCGGTGGGCGATCAGCGTTTCCAGAAGATCCTGCGCCACAGGCAGGTCTTCCGCTGTTGCATCTTCCGATCGCATTCCAAGAAAAAGAGGGTCGTGCACGAGTTCTCTGACCATATTTTCTTCCTCCTTCGCAGGCTGCGCCGCCGTTTTTTGGGCGCGCTCTGTCTGCAGGGGTATTGTATCAGATTCCACACCGCAGGTCAAAAAAACACGCCTGCAGGCCGGTACAATGCTCGTTCCGTCTTGCATCCGTGTTGCGTTCATGTTAATATACAAATCGGATACGACCTTGTTTCCGGGACAAAGCGAAAGGGGAAAAAGAAAATGAAGCCATACAAAAACTTCAAGATCGCCGCATATGTGTTCGCGTATTATCTGGCAAAGGCAGACGACGCAACGATCCAGAGCCATATCGATTTTTACCGGCAGTATATCCATCTGGACAAGGTCTACATTGAAAACCACAGAGGCAAGGTGGATATCCCCGTGCAGCGCCTGCGCGAGGTGAAAGCGCTGTTTGAGAAGAACGGGATAGAGACCTCCGGCGGCATCACCTCCACGCAGAACGTGAACGGCGTGCGCAAGCCCTCCTATTTCGATACCTTCTGCTATACCGACCCCGAGCACAGAAAGGAATACAAGCGCATTGTTTCGGAGCTGGCAAGCGTGTTCGACGAGATCATTCTGGACGATTTCTTCTTCACGGCATGCCGCTGCGAAATGTGCATCGCTGCCAAGGGAAAGCGCTCCTGGGCGGATTACCGTCTCAAGCTGATGGAGGACTTTTCGCACGAGATCGTCGATCTGGCGCGCTCGGTCAACCCGAAGATGAACTTCATCATCAAATACCCCAACTGGTATGAATCCTATCAGGAGACCGGTTACAACCCCGGCAAGCAGAAGGACATCTTCGATATGGTGTATACCGGCACCGAGACGAGAAACCCCATCTACGACCCGCAGCATCTGCAGCGCTATACCTCCTATTCCCTTATCCGCCTGATGGAAAACACCGCCCCGGGCCGAAACGGCGGCGGCTGGATCGATCTGGGCGGTTCTTCCGACAATATCAACGTGTATCTGGAACAGGCCGACCTGACCATGTACGCAAAAGCAAAAGAGCTAATGCTGTTCAACTTCTCCTCTATGGTCGGCTCCAACGCGCTGCCCGCATTGGGCAACGAGCTGCTGCGCGTGGACGAAACCGTCGGTCGCGCAGGAGAGCCGACCGGCGTATGGGCATGGGAGCCCTACGACGGCGACGGCGAGGATCAGGCGTATAATTATCTGGGCATGTGCGGCGCGGCGATCGAGCCCTCGCCCTATATGAACATGGACGCGCCGGTCGTGCTGTTCACGCAGTCCACCGCCCATGCGCCCGACGCGATGGAAAAGCTGGAGGAATATGTGCGCAAGGGCGGAAACGCCGTGGTGACGACGGGCTTCTTCCGGCAGATGTACGACAAGGGCATCAAGGACCTTACCTCCGTGCGCCTGACGGACCGCCATGTGCTCGGCCGCACCTATATGATCGACCACGCAAACTACACCGCTTCCCACTTCTGCGAAGGCGTGGAACAGGTGATGTTTGAAATTCTGAACTACAAGACCAACGCCACCGTGTCCGACGTCACCCTCATCGCCGGGGAGGATAATTTCCCGATCATGACCGAGGACAATTACGGGCGCGGACGCTTCTTCATCCTGAACCTGCCGGAGAACTTTGCCGATCTATACAAGCTGCCGCTGGAAGTGATCGCCGGCATCAACAAGCATCTGTCCATGGGCCAGAGGGTGTATCTGGGCTGCAGACCCAAGTTCAACCTCTTCGCCTATGACAACAACGTCTATATCCTCCAGTCCTACCGCCCCATGGCGGACAAGGCGCGCGTCATCGTGCGAGGGGCGTGCAGGGGGCTGCGCGATCTGGAGACCGGCCGCGAATATACCGCAGCCCTTCCCCTTCCCAGACCCAACTGCCGCGGAGACGCGACGACTGTCATCCCGGAGCCGGAGGAATTTGCCTTCGAGGTGCCCGTATGGCCGGGCAGGAGCGTCGTCTTTGAGGTGATCGACTGACGCGTTCCCCAAACAGGAATACCGGCGTGCCCTCATCCCGTATAGAAAAACCAATCGCTGCCCAAACCGGGCGGCGATTGGTTTTTTTCATGTAACCGCATGCAGCGGGCTGATCAGGCCGGCAGTATCAGGCGCTTTTGCGTGTTCGCGGCGCGCTTATCCGCGCGAGGCAAGAGCATACGCAAAGCGATCGATGATCTCCTGCTGCTGCGCAAGCGTGCAGGAACAAGTCAGGTACTGGTTGAAGGAGCCGTCTTCACGCCTTGCGAGGGCGATCTGCTCTTCAATGGTGCAATCCGGGAAGCTGCCGTAATAGCACTGTTTGCGGCGGCCGAGGGTTTGCAGCACGGTTTTGGCACCGTGCCGCTCGGGATTGCCGAAATTCAGGCCGATATTGTTTTTCAGCCGGGGCACAAGCTCCAGCAGGTGCCGGTTGTCTCCGCAGTAATGGATGTATCCGCCGCCGAAATGCGAAAGCAGCTGTTCCGTGTACGGTACCATGAATTCTTCAAGGTGCGCGCGAGAAATGAGCGTGCTGGTATCCTCGCTGAGCTTGAGAGGCGTTTGGGCCGGAAGAATGAGATCGTTATAATGGCAGACATAATCCTCCGGTGCGATGATTTCAAAGCATTTTTCCATGGCATAGATCCCGCAGGCGACGGAAAGCTGCAGCGCCTTGTGCACGGCCTCAGGCTCATCGTACAGAGCATAGAAAAATTCGTTGCCAAGGAACAGATGCGCCATGTCGACCGGCCCCTGCAGATCCACCGGATACAGGCCGATGCCCGTGCCCTTCAGCATGGCCTTCATATAGCGCATCTGCTCCAGAGCGCGCCGGAATTCTTCCGATTCGCTGATCGCTTCTTCGGAAAGCTCCATGATCTGCTCTGTCGTGAGATGCTCAAGGAGCCACGGCATTTTATCGGCAAAAAACGTCTGCCGAAGGCCGCCAAGCAGCGTGTTTATCGCACCGCAGCCCGCGTTCGCGCGCACAGAAGGCACGGCGTCGCCCTCGGCAAGGGCGGAAGAAAGCGCGGCCTTGAGCTGGCTGACGAACATCTTTTCGTCGTCAAAGTGGATCTCGCTCAGGTCGTAATCCGGCAGGGGCTTAGCCTGCGGCGCGTCCGTCACATGCAGAAGCAGGCTCATCACGCCCTCTTCCCTATTCCACTGCCGCAGCTGCTTTTGCGCAGACTGTTCATGCTTTTGCGCGCGCTCCCGCAGCATCGGCAGAAGCTCCGTTTCTATGTACCGCATTTCTTTCAGCATATTCCGCCCCTCCTTTCTTGCAGAAAATCATCGGGCTTTCGCTTTTCTCCGGTAGGAAAGCTCACACGCCACAAGGCCGAAGGCGATCACGCAGCTCAGCCCCAGAAGCGCGTACCACGCAGGGCCGTAGCTGCCGGTATTGTCGTACACAGCGCCCATCAGCGGCACGGAAAAAGACGAGCCCAGAGAGGTAACCGTGCTGAAAATGCTCAGGATGGTCGGGTAATCCTTTGTGCCGAAATAGCGCGTGACGAGAATAGGCATAGGCGTGGAAAACGCGCAGCTTGCAATACCCACGAACACGGCATACAGCCACGGGAAGGGCATATTTCCGCTGAGCAGCGCCGCGACCGGGAACACAATGCAGCAGACGCCGATGAACGCCGCGCTGACAAGACTGCCCAGCTTATCGTACAAAAAGCCAAGAATGATCTTTCCGACGGTGAGGAAGATCATAAACAGAGAGATCACCGCGCTGACCGTTTCGCTCGGGTAGCCAAGGTCGATCAGAAACGGCGTGGAATGCGTATTCGTCGCCGCGGCAAAGCAGGCAATGAACAAAAACGATGCGGCCAGAAGCCAGAAGCGGCTGGTTCTCAAAACCTCGCCAAGGGAAAGATCGAACGCCGGCTTTTCCGCCGAAACGCTCTTCTTTTTGCCGGATGTACACGGCGCAAGGCCTTTATCCTGCGGCAGATCGCGCACGAGCAAAAGCGCCACCGCGCTCAGCGTGACGAAGCCGACTGCGCCGATGACCCTGTAGCCCATGCGCCAGTCGAAATTTTCCACGACCGACGTGACCACCGGGATCATCACCGCGCCGCCGATACCGCTGCCGGAATAGGCGATGCCGGTCGCAAGACCCTTTCCTTCAGCAAACCAGTTGCCGATCAGAATGCCCACGACCATAAAGCTCAGCATGTTCGAAAACAGGCCGTTGAAAAACGCGAGCACGTAAAAATGCATGAGGCTTTGCGCAAACGAATAGCAGAAGTTGATCAGCCCGAGAAATACCGCGCCCGTCAGCATGATCCGCCGGACGCCGAAGCGCTGGATCAGCTTGCCGAAAAACGGCGTCACGCAGCAGCTGACCAGAGTCAGAATGGTGCGATGAAAGGTGAACGAGGAACGGGAAACGCCCAGCGCCTCGCACACCGGTACGACGAAGACGCTGTTCGTGCTGCCGAGCATGCCCTGGCCGAGCGCGAGAGTCAGCACGCCCGCCACGACGACCACCCAGCCGTAATGGATCCCGCCTTTGTTTGTCATTATGGTCTCCTTTATCTATTGCTTTTGTTACTGTCGCCGGAACGCAGCGCTTCTTTTTTGGGGGACGCTCAAGTTCAGCGCGCCTAATTGCGCAGCGTATTTTCCGTGCATTTTTTGTCCCCGAAATTCAGCGCGCCATGTCGCGCAGGGTATCGCCCGTGAGCCGGTATACCGTCCACTCCTGCATGGGCTGCGCGCCCAGCGAAAGATAAAAGTCTATGCTCGGCTTGTTCCAGTCCAGACAGCACCATTCCAGCCTGCCGCAGCCGCGCTCCAGAGCGATTCGGGCCAGCTGCCTGAGCAGGCCCTTGCCGTAGCCCTTTCCCCTGTATTCCGGCAGAACGAACAGGTCTTCCAGATACAGGCCCGCACGGCCGAGGAAGGTCGAAAAATTATGGAAAAACAGCGCAAAGCCGACTTCTTTTCCTTCCTCCAGCGCAAAAATGACTTCCGCCTTTTTCTTTTCGAATATCCATTCGCGCAGCAGCTCTTCCGTCGCCACCACGTCGTCCAGCATATTTTCGTATATGGCCAGTTCGCGGATAAAGTGCAGGATCAGAGCCGCGTCCTGTTCTCCGGCATATCGAAATTCCATGTTGTTTTTCTCCTCTCTGTTTGCTTACGGGAAAACATAGCCGCAATCGCGCAGCACGCCAAGCGGCAGTTCCATCCGGCAGGTTTTGTTCGGGTCCACCGCCTGACAGATGCGCAGATCGCCCGCGAGGCTGAGCAGCATGCCCGCCTCGTGCGCGGGCAGCTTTGCGCCCTCGATCAGAAATTCCCGCATGCGCAAAGTCGCCCCTTCGGCTGCGGCGTCCAACCCCTCGGCGGAATAGATCGCCATGGCGTGCCGCTGCGTGACGAGGAACGGGAGCGGCAGGGGCCTGCCTTTGACCACCGTAACGCGCACCGTCACCTCGCCGGCGATCTCCGCGCCGCAGACGCAAACCTCGCCGTCGCCCATCACAGCGTGCAGATCGCCCATGGCCAGCAGCGCGCCTTCTGCGTTTACCGGAAGATACAGCACCGAGCCCTCGCCGATGCGCTTGCAGTCCATATTTCCGCCATGGAAGGAGGGCGTTCCGGTCGCAACGGCGCCTTCCTGCGGCGCGGTGCCGATCACGCCGATCATCGGGCAGACGGGCAGAGAGATCTTTTCATTGAAGACGACCCGGTCGCCCTCGATCTTCAGGATTTTCGTGCTTTCTTCAGCTGCCTGCAGGCCGGTGATGCCCTCGCCGGGCGCTTCGACCATGGCGGCCTGCTGCGCAAGATCGATCTTCAGAATCTCCACCTTCAGCGTATCGCCGGGCAGGGCGCCTTCCACAAACACGGGGCCGGTGGCCGGGTTGATGCGCGACCA
>JAFQGN010000008.1 GCA_017398245.1 Clostridia bacterium
CGTTCGGCGGCAGTATAGACAATTTTGTACTCGGCGGTGCGCAGCATCCAGAGCATCCGAATGAGTTTATGACTCAGATGAACATCGGAGAAAGCGGTTCTGTTATAAATATAGTGAATATAACCCAGAACGGGGTGCCCACGCGAATCATGTAACCGCTTCACGCCTTGCCAGAAAAATGGCTCGCGATGAAGCCCGTCACGGCAAGGCTTTCGAAGGCCTGCTGAAGCGCTACTTCGGCAAGTAAGAAATCAAGTATAATCAAGGTTTTTTGAGGGAATCACTCTGAAAAGGGTGGTTCCCTTTTTCGTGTCTGGTGGCACAATCAGTGGTACATTTCGCTTCTGCTCGGCTCCGTGAAGGGCGAAAACCTGGCAAAAGTGGTACATCGAAAAAGTGGTACATACTTTGTGGGAACAGTATAGCACATTGCGTGAATATGGTACCGGGGCATACGATCTGGAAACCGTCCGAAGCGGCCGGGTGCGAAAAACAGAAAATTTGAAACGTTGATATAGCGCGGAAGCGGCAAAGGTGGAGAATGAAAAGAACTGGCCGGCGTGAGCGTGAAAAAACGAGAGCCGGACGCAACGGGGTGCGCGTCCGACTCTTGCTGTGTGGATTCGGGTATTGCGGTGAATAGCGGAGGCGTTTGCCAAAAGGCTGCGCTTCAGCGGTTGGTTGCCATGATGCCGACGAGCTTGTGCGGCAGATAGAGCTCTTCGAGATAGGCGATCTCGTCTGCGCTCAGGCAAAGATCGACCGCGCTGACTGCGCCGTCCACATGGTGCATTTTTGTCGCGCCGACGACGGGTGAATCTACCTTGGTCAGCAGCCATGCAAGGGAGATCTCCGTCATGCTGACGCCATGGCTGCCTGCCAGCTCCTCTACGCGGCGGATGATTGCTTCATCCTGCGCGGCGGAGGCATCGTATTTGCCTTTGGCGAAGAGGTCCTCCTGCAGACGCTTGGAGGTGGAGCCGATGGGTTTGGCCAGTCTTCCGGAGGCCAGCGGGCTGTAGGGGGTCATGGCGATATGCTCGCTGCTGCAGTACCCGGCCATTTCGCGCTCTTCTTCGCGGAAGATGAGATTGTAGTGGCCCTGCACGGAGACGAACTGCGCCCAGCCGTTGGCTTTAGCAATCTCGTTTGCCTTGGCCAGCTGCCATGCGAAGCAGTTGGAAATGCCGATATAGCGCGCCTTTCCCGCCTGCACTGCATCGTTCAGGCCCTGCATGATCTCTTCCATGGGCGTGTGGTAGTCCCACATGTGGTAAATGTACAGGTCGATATAGTTCAGCCCCATGCGGCGAAGGCTGGCGTCGAGCATATTGCGGATGTGCTGCCGCCCGCTGATGTTCTGCTCGATCTCAGCCGGCGTTCGGGGGATGAATTTGGTGGCCAGAACTACGTCCTCCCGCTTTGCATAATCGCGCATGGCGCGGCCGACGAATTCTTCGCTCGTTCCGCCCTGATAGCCCATGGCGGTATCGAAAAAGTTAACGCCGAGCTCCAGCGCGTGCTGTATGATTTCTCGCGACTGCTCTTCGGGCAGGGTCCAGGAATGCATACCGGCCTCGGCCTTGCCAAAGCCCATGCAGCCCAGGCAGATCCGCGAGACGGTCAGGTCGGAATTTCCAAGCGTTGTGTACTGCATCGTTTTTCCTCCGCGTTGGTTTTGCGCTGTTCTTACTTTAATGATAGCCGCTTGGCGGGGAATGTAAAATGCTTATTTGTATTGCTTTGCCATGCTTGAAAGGCATGGCAAGGCGTGCTAAACTGCAGACAGAACCCCTGCGGCGAGGAGGGATCTTGTGGAAATTCGGGTTTTGAAATACTTTCTGGCTGTTGCGGAGGATGGAAACATCACAACGGCCGCGCGGAAGCTGCATATGACCCAGCCTGCGCTTTCCAGACAGATGATGGAACTGGAAAAAGAGCTGGGGAAAAAACTGTTCGTGCGTACGAATAAGCGCACATTTCTGACGGAGGACGGCCTGTATCTGAAGCAGCGCGCGCAGGAGATCGTCTCGCTGGCGGAGCGGACGGTTTCGGAAATGCAGACGGCTTCGGAAGATATCTGCGGGCAAGTCCGCTTTGGGGCCGTGGAGACGGACGCGATGCGGGTCTTTGCGCGCGCGATCGGCCGGATCCGCGAAAAATATGCGCGCGTACGGTTCGATCTGTTCAGCGGGAACACAGACGATATCCTTGAAAAGCTGGAGGATGGCATTCTGGATTTCGGGCTCGTGTTTGGCGAGGCAATTTCCGGAAAGTACGAACGCCTCGCCGTGCCCTGCGCCAATGCGCGGGGGATATTGATGCGCAGGGACAGCCCGTGGGCGGGGTGCGGGCGGATCACGCCCGAAATCTTGCGGGATATGCCGCTGATCACGCCGTCGCGCGCGCTGTACAACGAAACGTTTCTTTCGCAGTGGTGCAGGAACGATATCGGCAGCCTGCGCATTGTCGCCACATACAATCTGATCTATAATGCGGTGTTTATGGTGGAGGCGGGCGTCGGCAATGCGCTGTGCCTTGCGAATCTGGTCAATCTGACGGAAAACAGCGAGCTTTGCTTCTGCCCGCTGGATCCGCCTTCCTATGAAACGCCGACGCTGGTTTGGAAGAGGGGAAAAACGCTTTCCAGGGCGGCGGAGGTGTTTCTGGAGGAGGTCAGGGGGCAGCTGGCGGTGTAGCTGCGGCGGCATACCGAGGCGCGAATTGGCTGTGAAAAAGGCGGATTTTGTTTGTAATGCGGGGCGGCGGGTGCTATAATAGGGGCTGGATAACGGTGGGAAAGGAAGTTTGCGGATATGAAGATCACGTTTGTCGGTTCGAGCCACGGCGTTCCGGAGGCGAACAGAAAGTGCACCAGCATGCTGCTGGAGGTGGGCGAAAAGGCGTATTTTATCGACATGGGCACGCCCGGCATCGATTTTTTGCGCACAAAGGGCGTTCCGGTGGAGGCGGTGCAGGGCATCTTCATTACGCATATGCACGGCGACCACACAAACGGGCTGATCCCCTTTGTGGATCTGATCACCTGGTACTTCAAGAAAGCGGATCCGGTCATCTGTCTGCCGATGATCGAGGCGGCCGGCGTGATCGACCAGTGGCTGAAGGTCACGATCAATGGAAACGAGCGCGAAGTCCGCTACAGGCAGACGGAAGAGGGCGTGGTGTATGACGACGGCACGATCAAGGTGAC
The DNA here is from genome assembly GCA_017398245.1 of Clostridia bacterium. Next base: position 3,212 of record JAFQGN010000008.1, read on the forward strand.
GGCGTATGCCACGCAGCATTGCCTGCGTTCGTTTGGCTATCTGGTCGAGGCGGAGGGCAAGGCTGTTCTGTTTACGGGCGATCTCAAAAACCCCGGAATCGATATACCTAAGGCCCTGTTTGAACGGAAGATCGACCTGATGGTGTGCGAATCGGCCCACTTCCCGGCGACGGATTATCTGCCCGTGCTGGAAAAGGCGAATGTTGGGCGCGTGTGTATTACCCATTATTCCGATACATTCCTCGCAGGCGTTCTGCAGGCGGAAAAGGAGCTGCGCGACAAGGGCACGCCCGCGCTGCATGCCACGGATGGGCTGGAGCTGACGGTATGATATGGAAAAAGGCGTGCGATGAGAATAAGGCGCGCGCGTTTGTTTCGGATGTGCGCAGACTGGCTCGCTTGTACGGGCTGGATTTCTTCGTGGTGACCGAAGGCGCAAGCGCAACGAGCAGCCGCGGCTGCGCTGCGGTAGAACACGCGCGGCGCTGCCATGAGCAGTGGGAGCGCGAAAACGGGATCGACCCGGCGCACGACTGGTCAAAAGAATAGCAAATAAAGAAACCGTGGGCGTTTGCAAATGCCCACGGTTTTTGCATTTTGATCAGCGGTCGTTCCAGATGGGGTTACCCACGGCGATGCGCAGCCCGCGCGTGAGGTCGACCACTTCTGCACGATAGAATGCGCAGTCCTGCGCGTCGATGGCAAGCCAGTTTGCCTGCGTGCAGCGGAGGCTGCGGCTGAGCACCAGTCCGTTTTCGTTGAGCAGATCCAGGCGGTATTCGTGCGCGGGATCAGCCACGGAGGGGTGGAAATCGTCGACACAGAGGGCGAGCCGCTGCCCGGCAAAGGCGCAATGCCCGCCGGAGAGGGTATCGCCCATGCACATGCGCACGCCGACGCTGCCGCAGGTGAAATCACCCCTGCGCAGGTGGGAAAGATACGCTTTTGCGCTCTTTTCTTCGGCGTACACGGTCGTCATGGCCTTGTCGGTCGCCTGTGCGTGCAGATCTCCCCCGGCGCAGGCCCAAACGCGCTTGCCCGCCGCGAGCAGAGCGGTCCACAGGGCGTAGTTCTTGCGCGTGAATTCGCTGGCCATGTCGGCGTAGAACACCTCGATGCCGGTCTCATCGCGGAACCAGTAATCGCAAGGGTCGTCCGAATCCATCAGCTGCTTGGGGTGCGGGTGCACGAACAGGCCGCCGTGCGCCTTCACCGCGTCGATCAACTGGCCGAAGCGCTCGCGCGTGAAGGTCGGGTAGATAAAATGCCCCTCGATGCCGCCGGTGAATTCGTATTCCGGGAATTCGGCCAGCAGCTTTTCCAGTTCGCCGCGCTCGGGCAGAAGGATGTTATAGTGCATGTGCGGGATGCGTGCCGCGCAGTCGTCGATCTTCGTGCCGGGCTCGGTTCCGGGGATGAACAGGCCGTCCTTCCACTCGGGCAGATACATATGCCGCACCTGTCGGTGATCCAGAATGGCGGCGAAATCCATCTTCAGTTCGGCAAGGCGCGCGGTCCACTGCGCAAGGGTGCATTTGCCGTCGCTCGTTCCGCCGGAGGCGCTGTGGTCGTGCAATTCTCCGTGAAAGGCCGTGCAGCCTTCGTACAGGCTTAAAAGATGCTGTTTTTCCTGCGCGGTGGTCATGTGTCGTTTCCTCCCCTGCTGATATGGTTTCAATATACGCCGCGAAAACGAAGCTGTCAATAGCGGCTTGTTTGGCTGCGCGCCGGGGTGTATAATGGCGATGAGATCCATTCCCGAACAGGAGGGTGAAAATATGCGTTTGATCCTTTGCGGAGATATCGTGCCCACTTTGTATACCGTGCCTGCGTTTGATGCGGCGGACGCCAAAACGCTCATGGGCGGCGCGCTGGAAGTTCTTGCGCGCGGAGATTTTGCAGTGGCGAATCTGGAATGCGCGCTGACCGATTCGGAGGAGCGGATCCGCAAATGCGGGCCGAATCTGAAGGGCAAGCCGGAATATGCCCGCGTTCTGGCCGATTGCGGCTTCACCCACCTCGGCCTTTCCAATAACCACGTAATGGATTTCGGCATCGCTGGCGCGCGCGACACGGAAAAGGCGATCGCTGAGGCGGGCATGGCGTCCTTTGGCATTGGCGAGGACGATCAGGATTCGCGAAGGCCGATTTTTCTGGAAAAGGACGGCGTGCGCGCGGCGATCGTGGCCGTGTGCGAGCATGAATACAGCTACGCCCTGCGTGACCGCTACGGCTCCAACCCGTTCGATCCGTTCGACACCATGGAGGACATTGCCCTTGCCAAAGAACAGGCCGACTATGTGATCGTGATGTATCACGGCGGCAAGGAGCAGTGCGAATACCCCTCCCCGCGCCTGCGCAAGGCCTGCCGCGCCATGGTGCGCGCCGGGGCGGATATCGTGCTCTGCCAGCATAGCCATTGCGTGGGCTGCCGGGAGGAATATCGCGGCGGCGAGATCGTATACGGGCAGGGGAACTTCAATTTCGTGAAATATGTCGATCATCCGCATTGGCACAACGGCCTGATGATGGACGTGCAGCTGGAGGGCGACCTTAAGGTGGAATACATCCCGGTTGTCGCGGCGGACGAGGGCATCGAGCTGGCCAAGGGCGCGGAAAGGGAGGCCATCCTCTCCGGCTTTGCCGAGCGCAGCGCCCTTCTGCAGGATGAAGAGCAATGGCTGGCGGCATGGAAGGCGTTCTGCGAAAGCATGCCCAATTATATCGCCGCCGTGCGCGACGCCTATACCGACGTGCCCGAGGGCGAAATGTGCCGCCAGATCTTCCCACATTATCTGGACTGCGAGGCGCATCTGGACGTGTGGCAGACCATCTACAAAACCTGGCACGCGGACAAGACCTCCGGCGCGTGAAGCACATAAAGCCCCGGGCTCCCATTACACAGGAGCTCGGGGCTTTGTTCTACTTTTTCGCGATGCGGACGGCGGCTGCATACATAGCCACCAGTGCGGCGCTCAATAGGATTGCGCCGACGATATCGGATATCCAGTGCACGCCGGAGAGAACCCTTCCCACGACCATAAAGAACGAGTATGCGCACGATGCGCCGACGCTGATCGCTTTGACAGCACGGCTTGGGATGCGTTCGCATAGCTGCATGGCTGCTGTCGGCATGATGCACAGAATGAGCATGGTCGTGGAGGAAGGATAGGAGGCCTCAAGCCTGCCTTCGATCAGCACCGGCCGATAATTGATGATGTTGCGTTCGAAAAACAGGTAGACGGCTGCGACTGCGATGTAAAAACAGCCCAGCAGAAGGAGACTGCCGTCCACGCGCCGTAAGCTTTTTCTCATGATCCATTGCTTCAGCCCAAGTAGTGCAAACCCGGCCGCAAAGCCAAACGGGATCACGCTGAGCAGATCTGTGAGATGATATAGCCCCATATTCGTGCCAAGATACTTGTGCGCTGCTGCGTTTACCGCTGCAAGGCCGACGCTCGTCTCCTGCGGGCCGATCGACTGCACGTCCACTGTGCAGAGTGCGATCGTCCATAGCAGGAATACTGCCGTCAAACAGAGCGAAAGAGAAAACAACTTCCATCCTTTTTGCATTGTCTTGCCTCCTGTACATGGTTTTGGGCGTTCGCCCGGGAAAAATGTACAGGAAGTACGGAGCATGCGCAAGAAAAAGGCCGTCGCATCGGCGATACTTTGCGTATCAGCGCCGTTTTGCGGCCGAATGGGCCTTTGCGATCAGCAATGC
>JAFQGN010000082.1 GCA_017398245.1 Clostridia bacterium
CTCCCTGCGCCGCGAGGATCTCGCCGTCGGCAGGGCCGGCGCGCATGATCTCAACGATAACGGCGGGCAGGTCGGCTGCCGCCATGTAGCTCATGGCTTCCTGACCGAGGCTGAAGCCCGGGCCGGAGGTGGCGGTCATGGCACGGTGACCGGCGGCAACAGCGCCCGCCACCATGTTGAACGCGGAAACTTCGGTCTCCGCCTGAATGAAGGTCACGCCCTCTTCGGGACGCTCTTTCATCACGCGGGCGTAGTATTCGGGAACTTCACTCGAGGGAGTGATGGGATAGCCGAAAAACAGCTTGCAGCCGGCGCGGATGGCGGATTCCGCCATTGCCTGGTTGCCCTGCATAAATACTTTAGCCATGTTCTCCCTCCTTAATCTTCCTTGTACACGGAAATCGCCGTGTCAGGACATACTCTGGCGCAGGTGCCGCAGGAGATGCAACCCTCACCGATGACGGGAGGATAGTAACCCTTCTTATTCACCTTATCGCCCTTTGCAAGGACGTTCTTGGGGCAGAACTTAATGCAGTAGCCGCATTCCTTGCAACGATCAAAATCAATGATTACTTTTTCCACGGAATCTTCCTTTCCTGTACGCTCCGTGTAAGGGAAAAGCACAGTCTGCACTTGGGCAAGGAAATGCAGACTGTGCTGTTTTCAAACACAGGCGCTCTTAATCGTTGTTAATGAACGAGTGAACCTGTCGTACCTTGTCGTGCGTTCTTTCGCTCCGGATTATTCCCAAGCGCGGCCGCGGATGATCATGGCCTTTTCGATCTTGCGCAGGGCGTTGATCCAAGCGCCGTCACGATAGCTGACGCCCAGTTCCTTGGCGCAGTTGTAGGTCTCGTGGAAGGACTTGACAATGCGCTCTTCGAGCTTGGCGCGGACAGTCTCACGATCCCAATACTGGTCGGTGAGGCCCTGGGTGCGCTCAAAGCCGCAGACGATGGCGCTGCCGCAGTTGGTCAGAACGTCGGGCATGATGGTAACGCCCTTGGCATAGAGGATCTTTTCAGCTTCGGGAGTGGTGGGGCCGTTGGCGCATTCCATGATGAGCTTGGCCTTTACCTTGTCGGCGTTGTCGGCGTGGATAACGCTCTGAACGGCAGCGGGGATCAGAATGTCGCACTCGACTTCCAGCACTTCGCTGGTGGAGATCTCCTTGGTGCCGGGGAAGCCCTTAACGGTCTTCTTCTCGTCAACCCACTTGGCGAGGGCATCGATGTCGATACCGTCCTGATTTTCAATGCCGCCGAAGATATCGCTGATGGCGACGATCTTGTAGCCGTCCTTGTAGAGCAGTTCGGTGGCGACGCGACCAACGTTGCCGTAACCCTGAACGGCGACCTTGGCGCCCTTCTCCCAGCCGAGCTTCTTGGTGATCTCGCGGGTCACATAGTAGCAGCCGGTACCGGTGGCTTCGCGGGAAAGCTCAGTGCCGTTGGCCTCAACGGGCTTGTCGTTGATGGCAGCGGGGGAGTGGAAGCCCTGAATTTCTTCGAGTTCGTCGAGCATCCAGGCCTGCGTGCGGCCGTGGGTGCCGATGTCGGCGCCGGGAACGTCAACCCAGGCACCCTTCATGGGAAGCTTACGGATGAAGCCGCGGATGAGGGCTTCATATTCACGACGGCTCATCTTGCTGGGGTCAGCCTTGATACCGCCCTTGCCGCCGCCGGCAGGAATGCCGCCGACCGCGTGCTTAATGGTCATCCAGAAGCCGAGAGCTTTGGCAGTGTCCATATCCATGTCGGGAACAACGCGAACGCCGTTCTTGATCTGGCCGAGGGAGTCATTGTAATGTACGCGATAAGCCGTGAAAATTTCCAGACGGCCGTCGTCCATGCGGACGGGAATGGTGAACTCAAACTGACGCTGGGGCTGTTCGAGCAGGCGAACGACTTCGGGATTGATCTTGCCGAGAGCTGCAGCCTCATGCAGGGTCTGCAGAGAAGTTTCAAAAGGATTACCACTCATAATAATTATTCTCCTTTACAAATTATATTAAAAACGAGAGGGGCTGTATGGCGAAAACTTAGCGGACCTGGAACTTGGGATCAGCGAATTCAGGACGCTGCAGATCCTTCTTGACCATGAGGGTGCCGGTGCCGTAAGCGCAGAGGACGGGCTCGGGCAGAACGTTGGCAGCGGAGTCAGCAAGACCCTTCTTGCCGTCGCGGTCAGCCAGCTCAATGACCTTATGAGCCTCAAAATGGCAGGTCAGAGAAGTGTTGCCAACCTTTTCGATCCAACCGGAATATTCCATCCAGTCACCGGAATAGACAGGTGCGGTGTAACGAACCTCGGAATAGCCCACGAACAGGGACTCGTCGCCGAACAGGCGGATCGCCAGCTCCGTACCAACGTCACCCCAAGCGGTAACGATATGGGCACCTTCCACCAGCTGACCGGCATAATGAGCATCACCGGCAGACATGCGATAACGCAGAACGACCTTCTCACCAACCATAATTTTTTCCTCCTTAAAATTTTTGGGGGTAGTCCCCCTGAATTCATAATATTACAATGGGTATGCCCCGTGTAATCCTTTGATGCGGCACAAAAGCCGCCGCTTGTTCCTTTATTTAGAACAACTTTCCGCATTTCAGGCACATAGCAAACCGTCTACCGGAATGCTTGGTTTTACGCGCGGGTGACGGTCC
>JAFQGN010000083.1 GCA_017398245.1 Clostridia bacterium
GGACGACGAAGTTTATGACGACTACGATGACGATGACTATGATGACGACGACTACGACGACGAAGAAGAGGACGAACCCCGCAGCGGCTTTGGCTGGGGCCTGCTCCGCTTCCTGCGCGGCCTGCTCGTTCTGCTCATCATCGGCGCGCTGCTCGTCCTTGGCCTTCGCGAGCTGGAAAAGAGGGAGATCATCTCTCTGGACGCCGTCCGCTCCATCGAACTTGGCGGCGTGACGGACACCCTCTTCCCCGAGCCTGCCGCCGACAGCAGCCTCACCGCCGAATAACCCCTTCCGAAACACCGGCGGCGCAGCCGGTTTGAACCAAATTTTACCCGGGCCCGCAGCCCGGCCAGCGCCGCGAACGGAGCCACTGTGTTCCGGGCGCGGCGCGTTTTTATACACGCAGCAAAACACATATCAGCAAAACGATTGGAGGCCGCAAACCATGAAATATGTGGTGGCATTGGATCAGGGCACTACTTCCTCCCGCGCGGTCGTTTTTGATGAGACCGGCGCCTATGTGTGCGCGCACGGCAACGAATTTCCGCAAATCTATCCCAAGCCCGGCTGGGTCGAGCACGACCCCATGGACATCCTCAATTCTCAGATCAAGGCGCTGAAGGCCGCCGTAAAGCTGGCCGATATCTCCCCGAAGGATATCGTCGCCGTCGGCATCACCAACCAGCGCGAAACGACCCTCCTCTGGGAAAAGGAGACCGGCAAGCCTCTGGCCAACGCCATCGTCTGGCAGTGCAGGCGCACCGCCCCGCTGGTAGAGCAGCTCAAAAAGGACGGCCTCAACGGCGTCATCCGCGATAAGACCGGCCTGATCCCGGACGCCTATTTCTCCGGCACCAAGCTGCAGTGGCTGCTTGATGAGATCGAAGGCTCCCGCGAACGGGCGCGCAAGGGCGAACTGTGCTTCGGCACCGTCGATACCTGGCTCACCTATAACCTCACCGAAGAGCGTTCCCACGTCACCGACGCCACCAACGCCTCCCGCACCATGCTCTTCAATATCCGCGAACAGGCTTGGGATCCCTTCCTGCTCACGGCCATGAACATCCCGACCGAGCTCCTGCCCAAGGTGGTCGATTCCTCCGAGATCGTCGGCACCCTGCGCGAAGATATCCTCGGCGTCAAGGGCATCCCGATCGCCGCTCTGGCGGGCGATCAGCATGCCGCGCTCTACGGCCAGGCCTGCTTTGCCCCGGGCATGACCAAAAATACCTATGGCACCGGCTGCTTCATGCTCATGAACACCGGCTCCACCCCGGTCGTCTCCCGCAATAACCTGCTGGCCACCACCGCATGGCGCGTGGGCGGCAAGCCGGTCTACGCGCTGGAAGGCTCCATCTTCGTCGCCGGCGCCGCCATTCAGTGGCTGCGCGATGAAATGCACCTCATCCGCAACGCCGCCGAGAGCGAAGAAGTCGCCCTCTCCATCCCGGATAACGGCAATGTCTATCTCGTTCCCGCCTTCACGGGTCTGGGCGCCCCGCATTGGGATATGTACTCCCGCGGCACCATCGTCGGCCTCACCCGCGGCACCGGCCGCGCCCATGTGGTGCGCGCTGCGCTGGAATCCATCGCCTATCAGACGCGCGATGTGCTCGACGCCATGATGAAGGACAGCGGCCTCAGGCCCGACGTCCTGCGCGTGGACGGCGGCGCTTCCCGCAACAACTTCCTCATGCAGTTCCAGAGCGATATTCTGGGCGTCAGCGTTCTGCGCCCGGCCGTGACCGAGACCACCGCCATGGGCGCCGCCATGCTGGCCGGCCGCGCCGTCGGCCTGTGGGACGACAAGACCCTCTCCACCATCTGGAAGCAGGGCACCGTCTTCTCCTCCCGCATGAGCGTGCAGGAGCGCAACGCCCTCTATTCCGATTGGTCCCGCGCCGTGGAGCGCGCCAAGGGCTGGGTCGAGGACCGCTGATTGACAAACATTTGACACACAATCCTTGACAAGGCCACATTCTTGGCGTATCCTACAATATGGAACCGGGGCAGCCCATCGCCGCCCGTTCCTGTACATCAAATCCAACCCGCCCGATCCGCCTGCAAAAAGGCCTATCGGGCGGCGCTGTAAAAAGGACAGGTGACTGTTTTTGGATATTCCGGGCCGTTATTTCCGGATCGTGCGAACCATCCTGAAAATCGCGATGCCGCTCAAGGTCGTGCAGCCGCTTTCTTCGCTGAAGGAAACGCCCTGCGTGCTCCTGTGCCGGCACCGAAACATGCGCGGGCCGTTTTACAGTATCGTGCGCTATGGCGGCGAGCACGTGCGCACCTGGGTGTACCATCCCTTCTGCTCCAAACAGACCTTTTATGACCAGATGTTCAATTACACCCTCACAGAACGTCTCCATTTTCCGCTTCCGCTCGCCCGTCTCGGCGCATGGATCATGTCCCGCGCTGTGACCCCGCTGATCAATTCCCTCGGCGCGATCCCCGTCTACCGCAACGACGGCCGCATCCGCGAAACCTTCCGCCTGAGCCTGGATCAGCTGGAGCAAGGCCGCAGCATCCTCATCTTCCCGGATGTGGATTACACCAGCAACGAGGGCGTGGGCGATGTCTACGACGGCTTTTTCATGCTCGAGCGCATGTATCACAAAAAGACAGGCCGCCACCTGCCCTTTGTGCCCGTCCATCTGGACACCAAGGCAAAATCCCTCACCTTCGGCCAGCCCGTCTCCTTTACCGACGCCCCCTTCGCCACCGAAAAGGAACGCGTCAAGGAAGATATCCTGCGCCAGTGGCGCTGAGAGGAAACGGCGGGGGCTCTGCCCCCTGCACCCCTGCCAAAGGAACTTCGTCCCTTTGGAATCCCGTATTGGGGGATATAATATCTATCAAGCATGGAAGAAGGCTGGCAACGCTTAACAGCGTGGGCCAGCCTTTTGTTATGAATAAGCAGTTGTTTCCTTCTGTTCGGCGGCAGCAATTGTCCGCGGCCACTGGCCGCCTCGGCCCACACTGTAAGTGTAGCCGGGCAATTCTTTCTTCTGATAGAATCAAAGCCCCCCATTGAGGGTTCCAAGGCGCCGCGCCTGATTCGCAGAATCAGCCGACGGCGGTTTTCCCAAAGGGAAAACTTTCAAACCCTTTAGGGTTTGAAACCTATGGGGAATTATTCCCCTTGGCAGGGGTCTGGGGACAGAGTCCCCTCCGTAACCCCCATACCCACGGCGAAGCAAAGCCCGGCCCACGCAGTACGCGTTGCCGGCAAACCTCTTTATGACAGAAATTATTTCCCCTTAATGAGGATTCTTAAGGGAATCATTCCCTTAAGCGGGGTTTCAGGGGCAGCGCCCCTGACGTACTCCCTGCCCCAGCGTAACCTCCTCCGTCCACCGTGCCCTCCGCCAAAGAATTTACCCCGAAAGGCTTGACCAAAAGCCCTGCAAGGGGTATCCTAATAAAGCAAGGGCAATGAACAGGAAGAGTACACCCCGCAATGTCCAAAGAGAGGGCGGCCATGGGCTGAAAGCCGCCTGGCGGAACGGGCTGGAAAGTGCGCCTGGGAGTCCGCGCGCGAAGAGCGCGCCGGCATTGCGCACCGTTATCGAGCGCAGATACGAGGGCCGCCGCGAAGCGGCCGAAGCGGGAGTGGAACCGCGCAACGAGCCATTGCGCCTCCTATGCCAACTGTGGGCATAGGGGCTTTTTTTATACCGCAAAGCAACGCATCCATCAATAACCGGACAGGAGGAATCCCCCGAATGAAGCTGTACAATTCCGCTACGCACATGAAGGAAGAATTCGTGCCCAACAACCCCGATCTGGTCAAAATGTATACCTGCGGCCCGACTGTGTACCACTTTGCACACATCGGCAACCTGCGTTCCTACATCATGGAAGATATCCTCGAAAAATTCCTGCGCTATTCGGGCTATAACGTCAAGCGCGTCATGAACATTACCGACGTCGGCCACCTCTCTTCCGATTCGGACACCGGCGAGGACAAAATGCTCAAGGGCGCCAAGCGCGAGAACAAGACCGTCATGGATATCGCCAAGTTCTATACCGACGCCTTCTTTGCCGATTGCGAAAAGCTGAACATCAAGCGCCCGGACGTCGTCGAGCCCGCCACCAACTGCATCGATGAATACATCCGCATCGTCTCCACCCTCATCGAAAAGGGCCACGCGTATTTGGCCGGCGGCAACGTCTATTTCGATACCGCCACCCTCCAGCAGTACTATATCTTCAACGATTTCAAGGCCGAAGATCTGGACGTCGGCGTGCGCGAGGGCGTGGAAGAGGACACCAACAAGCGCAACAAGAACGACTTCGTTCTCTGGTTCACCAAATCCAAGTTCGAAGACCAGGCCCTCAAGTGGGATTCCCCGTGGGGCGTGGGCTATCCGGGCTGGCATATCGAGTGCTCCGGCATTTCCATGAAGCATCTGGGCGAAGATCTGGACATCCACTGCGGCGGCATCGACAACGCCTTCCCGCATCATACCAACGAGATCGCCCAGTCCGAAGCCTTCCTCGGCCATAAATGGTGCAATTACTGGATGCATGTCTACCATCTGAACACCACCGCGGGCAAAATGTCCAAGTCCTCCGGCGAGTTCCTCACTGTTTCTCTGCTGGAACAGAAGGGCTACGATCCCATCGCCTATCGCTTCTTCTGCCTGCAGAGCCATTACCGCAAGAACCTCGTCTTCTCCTGGGAAAACCTGGACAACGCCTCCGCCGCCTA
>JAFQGN010000084.1 GCA_017398245.1 Clostridia bacterium
CACCGCCGGCCAGTTCCCCAAGTTTGAAGAGGACGTGTATCGCCTCGACGAAGAAAACTTCCACTTCCTGCTGCCCACCGCCGAGACCGCGCTGATCAACCTGCACCGTGGCGAGATCCTCTCCGAGGACGACCTGCCCCGCAAGCTGTTCGCCTACACCCCCTGCTATCGCCGTGAAGCCGGCACCTATCGCGCTTCCGAACGCGGCATGATCCGCGGCCATCAGTTCAACAAGGTCGAAATGTTCGGCTACACCCGTCCGGAAGACAGCACCGCCATGCTCGAAGAGCTGATCAACAAGGCGTGCGCGCTGGTCGAAGGTCTCGGCCTGCACTATCGCCTGAGCAAGCTCGCCGCGGGCGATTGCTCCGCTTCCATGGCCACCACCTACGATATCGAGCTGTGGATCCCCTCCATGAACGAGTATAAGGAATGCTCCTCTGTCTCCAATGCGCGCGATTACCAGGCCCGCCGCGGCGATATCCGCTTCCGCCGCAAGGAGACCAAGAAGATCGAATATGTTCACACGCTCAACGGCTCCGGTCTGGCCACCAGCCGCCTGATGCCCGCCATCGTGGAACAGTTCCAGCAGCCCGACGGCTCCGTCATCATTCCGGAAGTCCTGCGTCCGTGGATGGGCGGCATGGAGCGCATCTACCCGGTCAAAAAGTAAGCACAGGGGAGACGAAGCGAGGGGCTCCGCCCCTCGACCCCGGCGGGGGCTCCGCCCCCTGCACCCCTGCCAAGGGGTATGATTCCCCCCCTGCCCTTCAATATGGGGAATAATTTTCACATGAATAGAGAAGGCCGGCTGCAGTTACACTGCGGGCCGGCCTTTCGCGTGGTAAAGGGGAACGCTGGGGACTCTGTCTCCAGACCTCTGCGAGGGGGAATGATTCCCCCTCGACCCCCCCATATTTTGGAGAGGAATTTCTATTCACAAAAAGATGTGCCCGGCAAAGGCTAACGCCGCCTTGGGCCGGGCGGCCAGTGGCCGCAGACATTTGCTGCCGCCGGATAGAAGTCAGCACCTGATCAATCATAGCGAAAGGCTGGCCCACGCTGTAAGCGTTGCCAGCCTTTTTCTTTCTTGGTATAAAATTGTTAGCCCCCAATATGGGATTCCAAAGGGACGAAGTTCCTTTGGCAGGGTCTTAGGGGCAGCGCCCCTAACGTTCTCCCCCCCTTGCCGAGAGTCTGGGACGAGCAGCCCCGGCGTTTCCCCCAGCGCTAACGCTTGCGGGCGTTTGCCCGGCGGATGCAGCCGACGATCAGACACAGCCCGAACGGCACGAAGAACGCGACGATATCGCGGATCTGCGGCGCAGAGCCGACGCCTTTAAACAAAACTAAACCGCCCCAGCCCAAAAGCCAGAGCACCGGCGCGGAATAGAGGAACGAATCGCGCAGCAGCCGCCCCAACAAAAACAGCAGCGCGCCCGCGCCGATCCCCGCAGCAGCGAAGCCGTAGATCCCGAATTTTGCATAGATCTGCAGCGTCCATTCCAGGCCGCCCGGCTGCGCAAAATCCACAACCGCCTGCCACAGCCGCGCGGCCTGCAGGCCCAAGGCCGTGTCGAGCGTCCGGTTGAACCAGACCGCCCCCAGCAGCCCGGCTGCAGGCACAAGGCAAAGCAGCCCCTCGCGTCCGCTGCTCTTTGCGCAAAGCAAAATAGAGTATACCAGCGCGAAAAACGCATGCAGTGCAAACAGCGCGGGATCGAACACCGCGCACGCCATGTACAATATCAGCACGGCTGTCGCCGCCGTTTTCGAGCGCGCCGAGGCGACATAGCACGCCGCCGCTCCGGTCGCCAAAGGGGTGAACAGTTCCGTAACGGTCAGGACCGAAGCCGGTACGGCAATATATGCACACAATACCGGCGCAAGGCACGCCGCCATGCCGGTCAGCAGGCAGAATATGGCGCAGACGCGCACGGGAACGCCCGCCCAGCCTGCGCGGCCGCCGAAAGCTGATTTGCCCAGCAGCCCTTCCAGCGCCGTTTCGCCGATGGTCGCCCCGGCCAGCAGCGCAAATATGCACGCGCCTACGGTCCTATACGCGCTCTCTCCCGCGGGGACGATCTTGTCCCCCAGCGCGGAGGGGATCGTCAGAAACGAGCCGGAGCCCTGCGCGTCCAGCAGCGCGAGCGCAGAGCCGAGCGCGCACAGCATAGCCGTGGTCAGCGTTGCGCGCGGCGCGGGCTGGTCCACAAAGCACAGGAAGGCCGCGCCGACGTTGATCAGCAAAGAAAGCCGCACGAGCGCGTCCATCTGCAGCGCCATGCCGCACAGCAACACGCACAGCGAACCGATCACGCCTGTCGCGCGCAGATACCGCATAAGGCCGCCCCCCTTTGCCGGAAAATTCCTTTCATACCTCAAGTATACCATACCGCGGGCGGATTTGACAGCGCGGCTTTGCTCCTATATAATGAAATCTTGTCTGATCCTGCATGCTGCGAGGTGTACGTTTTATGGATATCCGGGAACTGCCGGGCATTTTGGAAGCGCTTTTGTTCATCGCCGGAGAGCCGGTGCCGATCCCGGATCTGTGCGAATCGCTCCTGCTCACGCGCGTTGAGCTGGAGGCGGGCATCGAAGCGCTGTCCGACCAGCTTTTGCTGGACAGGCGCGGCCTGCGCATCAACCGCCACGGCGACAGCGTGCAGCTGTCCACCAAGCCGGAATACGCGCCTTATATTGAAAAGTTCCTGCAGCCGGTGAAGCGGCAGTCGCTTTCGCAGGCGGTTATGGAAACGCTGTCCATTATCGCCTACAAGCAGCCCGTTACGCGCGGCGATATCGAGGCGATCCGCGGCGTGAAATGCGATTACAGCATCCAGATGCTGCTCAACCGCGGCCTCATCCGCGAGGCGGGCCAGCGAGAGACCATCGGCCGGCCGACGCTTTTCGTCACTACCGACGCGTTCCTGCAGCATTTTAATCTGGAATCGCTCGCCGATCTGCCCTCGCCCGAAACCCAGGAACTGCCCGAGCAGGAGATCTGAGCGCCGGGGGATACGCTGGGGAAACGGCGGGGGTTACGGCGGGACGCTGTCCCGCGCCCTGCCAAAGGGTTCGCACCCTTTGGAATCCCATCTATGGGGATAGAATCACATAACGTAATAAAGAAAAAGGCTGGCTATGCTTATAGCATGGGCCAGCCTTGTGTTATGAAAATAGTAGTTCTATCGATCTGTCCAGCGGCAGCAAATGTCTGCGGCCACTGGCCGCCCGGCCCAAGGCGGCGTTAGCCTTTGCCGGGCACATCTTTTTGTGAATAGAAATTCCTATCCTTAATATTGAGGGGGGCGAGGGGGAATCATTCCCCCTCGCAGAGGTCTTGGGACAGAGTCCCCAGCGTTCCCCACCCCTTGCCTCCTCCTGCAGAATGAATTGGAAAACAAAAAGTTAACGTTCACAATTTGTTCATAACTTATCTGAGACTTAACAGTGGCGCTTTGCTATAATGATACGCAGACGATTTTATGGGCGCATCTGCCCGTTGAGATCGGGCAAGGCGCCTGTTGCCTTATCAAGTAGAAGGTGCAAATTTGAAAGGAGTTGGAACGGACGTATGATCGAAATACAGAACGTGTCCAAGCGCTATGGCGAAAAATGGGCCGTCAAGGACGTCTCCTTTACCATCAACAAGGGTGAGATCCTGGGCTTCCTGGGCCGCAACGGCGCAGGCAAATCCACCACGATGAACATCGTGACCGGCTATCTGTCCGCCACCAGCGGCCGCGTGCTGCTGGACGGCCACGACATCCTGGAAGAGCCGCGCGAAGTGAAGCGCCACATCGGCTATCTGCCGGAGATCCCGCCGCTGTATATCGACATGACGGTCGAAGAGTATCTGCGCTTCGTCTGCCAGATCAAGGACGTGTCCACCAAGCACATCACCAACCATGTCAACGATGTGTGCGAGCTGATGCAGATCGAAGACCACCGTAAGAGGCTGATCAAGAACCTGTCCAAGGGCTATAAGCAGCGCGTGGGCATGGCGCAGGCCCTCATCGGCAACCCGGAGATCGTCATCATGGACGAACCGACCGTCGGCCTGGATCCCAAGCAGATCATCGAGATCCGCAAGCTCATCAAGGAGCTGGGCGAAGACCACACCGTCGTTCTCTCCAGCCACATTCTGACCGAAGTGGCCGACGTGTGCGAACGCCTCGTCGTCATCAACAAGGGCCAGGTCGTCGCGCAGGATACGCTCGATAACCTCACCCGCGGCATTTCCGATACCTTCCGCTTCCGCCTGAGGGTCGAAGGAAACGAGCGCGAGATGCAAAAGCTCATCCGCGAGCTGCCCGGCCTCGTCTCCATCGACGGACTGGGCCAGAAGGAGCCCGGCAGCTGCGATTTCCTCATCGAATCCGAACGCGATGTGGATATCCGCAAGCCGCTCAACCAGCTGATGAACAAGCTCGGCAGCCCGATCCTGATGCTCAAGCCGATGGATCTGGAGCTGGAAGATATCTTCCTGCAGCTGACCAGCGACAACGAGGAGGTACTGTAACATGCTTGCGATCTGGAAACGTGAGTTCCAAAATTATTTCCTCACCCCGATCGGATATGTGTTCATGTCCGTGTTCCTGCTGGCGGGCGGCATCTTCTTCATGCTGTATAACGTGACTGCCGCCACCAACAGCCTTTCCACTATGTTTGGCAACCTCAGCTATCTGTTTATGATGATCGTGCCGGTGCTCACCATGAAGCTGCTGGCCGAAGAAAAGCGTTCCAAGACCGACCAGCTGCTGCTCACCTCGCCGCTGTCCATCTGGTCCATCGTGGGCGGCAAGTTCCTGGCCGCGGTCACCGTGTTCGCGCTCAGCCTTGTGGGCACCATTTTCTGCATCATCGTTATCGTCACCTACGGCAAAGCCTATTGGGGCCTGATCTTCTCCAATTACCTCGGCTACTTCCTGATGGGCTGCACCTACATCGCCATCGGCGTGCTGATGAGCTCTCTGACCGAAAACCAGGTCTCCGCCTCGGTGCTCACCTTCGGCGTGAACCTTGGTATCCAGATCCTCGAAAGTGTCGCCTCGTATCTGACCTTCCCCACCTATCTGGAGTGGATCTCCACCGTGCTGGGCTGGTTTAGCCTGTATCGCAGGTACTACGCGTTCACAGCGGGCGTTGTCTCTCTGGCTGACGTCATCTACTTCCTGACGTTCATCGGCCTGATGCTGTTCTTCACCGTCCGCGTGATCGACAAGAGAAGATGGAGTGAGGGCTGAGAACTATGAGCAAGCTGAAGAATAATACCGGAAAAGGAAATTTCTTTCAGAATCTTCTGAAAAACCGCAAATACCGCTTTGGCGGCTTTGCGCTGCTGATGACCGTGCTGGTCGTTGCGGCTGCTGTGCTGGTGAACGTCGTTCTGGGCGTTGTGGAAGACAACTGGGCCCTTTCGATCGACCTCTCTCCCTCTCAGGTGACGGATTTTGCCCAGTCCACCGTGGATACCGTCGCCGAAGTGGACGAGGATATCGTCATCTATCTGCTCTATCAGGACGGCACTCAGACCGAACTGAAGGTGCAGCTGGAGGAAATGGCCAAGAAATACCGCGCCATGAACAGCCACATCACCTACGATTTTATCGACCCCTATAACGAGCCGACCAGGCTGGCCCGCCTCGTGGACACCACGCAGGTGAACCTGCCCGAGGGCAGCGTCATCGTCGCCAAGGCGGACGACAGCAAGGTGCGCTATATTACCCGTACCGACCTGTACACCACCTCCTACGTGGCGGACAGCTCCTCCTCCTGGGGCTACAGCTATCAGCAGGCGTTCAACGGCGAGGCCAAGCTGACCTCCGCTATCAAGTACGTCTCTGCCGAAAACACCCCCAATGTCTACTTCCTCACCGGCCATAACGAGATCGGCATGGATTACACCACCGTCTTCGCCGGCTATCTGGAGGACGAGAACTATAACGTCCAGCCGCTCACCCTGGGCGGAGATATCGTTCCGGTCAATGGCGATACCATCATCATCACCTGCCCGCAGACCGATATGACCGACAAGGAATTCGAGATCCTCTCTGCCTGGCTGCAGGACGGCGGCAGACTGCTCATGACGGTGGACAACGCCGTGGACATGAACGAGCTGACCAACTTCAAGTCCCTGCTGGAGCTGTATCAGCTCTCCTTCGGCGACGGCTACGTCGTTGAAAACGGCAACGCCACCGACCGCTGGATCTCCCAGCCTATTGTCGTCATTCCGGAACTGAACGCCGAGCACGAGATCACCTCCGCTCTGGCTGCCACCGGCAACTATCTGCATATCTACGGCGGCCGCCCCATCAATAATTGCGACATCCCGCTCTCCGGCGTGAAGTATACCACGCTTCTGAGCTCCTCCTCCGGCTCCTATGTGAAGCCGAGCGAGTCCACCACCGGCTTTGAAGATGCGACCGACGCCATCTCCACCGGCAGCCAGATCCTTGGCTACGCCGCCGAGCAGTCGCACGATGTGGTCGACCCCAACAACACCACCCGTATCGTGCTGCTCTCCAGCCCCTATCTCTATGCGGACACCAACATCCTCACCCAGAGCTACAATATTGACTTTGCCATGGCCGCTATGGAATGGCTGGTCAACCGCGATGTGAGCGTTATGGTCCGCGCCTCGGCGATTTTGAACACCACCCTCAATATCCCGGATGTGGGTACCGTCGTCGCCATCGGCGTCGTCAGCGCGCTGATCCCGCTGGCCGTTGCCGTGGCCGGCACCATCGTCTGGGTCAGGAGGAGGCGTCTGTAATTGCAGAATAATCATAACGAGAACGAGCGCATCCGGCCGAGGCTGGAAAGCGCAAGCGAGCTCAAGGGCAAAAAGGCCGAGGGCAAAAGCTCCAGCTTTGCAAAAAAGCGCACGATGACCATCGTCGCCCTGCTGCTGGTGCTGGCCATCGCCGCCGGCGCGTATTTCGCCGTGAACGCGCTCAAGCCCGTTGAGGAAGAAGTCGTTGAAGAGACCCCCGCCAGCGAGCTCATCTATCTGGTCGAGGGCCGCAAGAAGACCGATATGGCCACCATGACCATTATCAACAACGGCGTGGAACAGTACACCGTTATCAGCAATCTCAAGGAAAAGGCAGACGCTGCCGCGGCGGAAGAAGCTGCGGCGGCCGAGGCCGAAGCCGCCCAGCAGTCTGAAGAGGCGCAGGGCCTGGCCGAGGCGGCCGAAGCGATCGTCGACGGCGTGCTCAGCCCCATGAAGGTGGGCGAGGACATGGCCGAGATCGCCGGCAGCACCGCCCCGCAGATGCTCAACACCGAGGCTGCTGAAGAAGAACCCAAGGAATTGCCCGATACGCTGGACGTCGGTCTGGATCTGATCCCCGCCGCCGAAAAGCAGGATTATGAGATCCAGGGCATGCCCTATTTCACCACCGATACCTCCGCCATCAACAGCATGGTCACCTATTCCTATTCCGTCATGTCCACCAAAATGGTGCAGGAGGGCTGCGAAGACCTGTCTGCCTTTGGTCTGGCCGAGCCGCAGGTGCAGGTGCACTACACCTACCACGACGGAACCGAAATGACCATGAACATCGGTGCGAAGGTGCCCGCCGGCAACTACTATTACATGAGTCTGGATGATTCCAACGATGTCTACATGGTCTATAACACCGTGTACGGCTATTTCACCCAGCCTCTGGAACAGCTGCACGCCGTTCCGGCTGCTGCGCCGATCGACCCGGAGAACCTGGTCTACCTGCTCGCCGAGCAGAAGGACAAGGAGAACGTGGAGATCGTTCTGCGCGACAGCTCGGAGAACGCGGTTTCCGTGGCCGATGTCGTGCTCGTGCAGCCCTTTGAGTACGATGTGAACAGCGATCGCGCCTCCACGACGATGATCGACGCATCCGCGCTCAAGCTCACGGCCTATGCCGGCTATGCGGCTGATGAAGCCGCTCTGGCTGAGTATGGCCTGGCAGAACCCTATGCCCATGTCGAAGTGGCCGATTCCAACGGAATCGAGATCAGCATGACCATCGGCGACCTCGTGGAAGGCGATACCGCCTACCGCTATGCCACGGTCGATGCGACCGGCGATATCTACACCGTGGATGTGAGCCTGCTCGCGTTCCTGGATAACTGCCGCGTTTCCTATCTGGTCGACCAGTTCGCCGGCCTGATCAACATCAAAATGGTCGACGAATTTACGATCACCACGCCCGAGAAGACCTATGTCTCCGTTGTAGAGAACACTCCCTACACCAACGAACAGGGCGTGGAGATGACCAAGCAGGATTTCTACTTCCAGGGCGAATATGTGAACGAAGACCTCTTCCGCGATTTCTATCAGGTCGTCATCGGCCGTCTGGTGGATAAGCGCATCGAAAACGAAGAGGAATACGCCTTCGATGGCGACGTCGTGCTGAGCATCAGCTATAAGCTGAACTATCAGGACGAGCCGTATCTGGTGGAATATCTGGATTACGACCGCGATTACTGCGCCGTCCGCCGCAATGGCGTGAGCCTGTTCCTCATCCGTAAGGATAAGGTGCAGGAGATCGTCGATACCGCCGAGCTGCTCGAAAAGGGCGAATATGTCGGCATTGACGATACCATCGATTATCAGGAACTCTACGGAGACCTCTCCTACTACGAGTAACACAATGTGAAAAACGGAGCCCCTTCCTTCCGGAAGGGGCTCCATTTTTGCGCTGCGTTTCGGGGCTGCCCGCGCGCGGGAGAGAGTGCGGGTTGTACAGTATGGCGCCCGCGCGAGTTCTGTTCAAGCTCCTTATGCAGGGCGAATAGGTCAGCGTTCGCCGACCGGCCGAAGAGGCTGCAAGGGGCCGCCCGCGCATGACAGGCGGAGATCGATGCTGCGTCGGTTGCCCGCGCATGCGGGATCGGGCGGCTTGCTGCGGCGTGGTGTGAAAGATACAGCGTCAGAGCAGGGGATCGTGATCTGCGCGGTAATAGTTGAAAACGTTCGGCCTGCGGATCAGCTCCAGCGAGAAGGCGAGAAGCGGCACGACGGCGGGGTTCTTGTGCGCCGTGTAACGCACCTCGATGCGATCGTCGATGGCGACTTTTTCTGCATGCACAAGGTCGTATTCCCCGAAAACGGCAAGCAGCTGCTGCGCCCTCTCCTGCGGGAGGCCGGTCTCCTGCGTGAAATAGCCGATCGTGAACGGCCCCGCACCGTGCGCATGCAGGAAAATGAGCGTGTCGAACGCATCCGCCTGTCCAAGCAGGGAGAACAATTTCACCTGCTCCTCCCTGTTCACGATCGCCTGCGCCCATCCTCCCTCCGGCCTCGGCGCGATAAAGGCATAATCCGCTTTTTTGCTTAGCTGCATCAGCGAGAGGCCATTTTCGTGGATATATTGCGAGTAGCAATCGCGATACTGAGCAAGGGTATCTTCCTTAGAGAAATGCGCTTCGCCGAAGCTCGCCCTGTGCATGGTGAAAATGAGTTCCAGCGCGCGCTGCAGGCAGGGCGCGCCGTCAAAGATCTGCTGTGCAAGGGCTGCTTCGGTGTCTTTTTCCGAATAACCGCGCCCAAAGAGCGCGTCCACCGATACGCCCAGCGCATCGGCGATGGCGGGCAGCAGCAGCGCGTCCGGCACACCGCCGTTTTCCCATTTACTCACCGCCTGCATGCTCACGCCCACACGGTCGCCCAGCGATTCCTGCGTAAGACCGGCTTCGTGCCGGTACCGATGGATGTTTTCTCCGATATTCATCTTGTTTCTCTACCTCCGTTTGTTCTTTCGGGCCCGCTTATACTGTATCAAAACCATGGGGTGTATACAATGGAGGCGGATTTGCCATGTACAACCGGCGGTTGAGCGGCAGGACGGGCCTGCCCGCGCATGAATGGCTTGCGCTTTTATGAGAGCTTACCACCCGCGCGAGAATTGCCGGTTTCTTCGCTGCAGGACAGATGATCTTCTGTGAATAGCAGGGGCTGCAGTGGCTACAGGGGCCGCCCGCGCATGGGCTGACAGAGGTGGGATATTGGAATGCGCCCGCGCAAGGATGGGTATCTGCTTCGTTTGGGCGCGGATACGGTCTTGCGCTGCCCAGAGAAAATAGAGGCTGCAGGGGCACGATTCATTTTCGCGGATAGACTTTGCCCGCGCGAGCTTTACCGGACGGACAGAAGGAGAGAGCAGAGACAAAAAGACCGCCGGGCTAACCGGCGGTCTTGCAGGCGTGCGGTTATTCGAATTTCAGGCCCTTTTCGGCAGCCCTTTTGCGCATTTTTTCCAGGAACTCGCGCATGATGTCCTCGTCGGAAAGGCCGCGGCTGCGGGCTTCCTTCATGTGGTCGAAGATTTCCTTTTCTTTGGCGAACATCGTGTCACGGTATTCGCCCGCAGGGGTGACCGCGCCGACGCCGTATGCGTTCAAACCCGCGCGGCGGCAGTCGTCCAGCGCGCGTTCGATGTGGTAATCGCTTGAGACCATGGCCACGCGCGCGCCTTCGGCCAGAAGCCCCTTCGCGTTGACGATGTTCTCGATCGTCACGCGGGATTTGTCCTCCAGCTTGATGATCTCGGCCGGAACGCCGCGCTCTACGAGCATATCGCGCATCACTTCGGCCTCGGTATGGTCGCGGCCGGGGGTCAGTCCGCCGCAGGGCATGATGACGGGCGCGCCGGTCTCTTTCCAGTGCTCCACGGCGCAATCGATGCGGCGCACGAGATCTTCGCTGGGCTTGTCGCCGGGTTCAAGACGGTGTCCGAGGATGATGATGGCATCGGTCTTTTCCATGTTCGCGTCCACCTTTCCGTGTTCAGAATTTTCTATGGTTTCGTACAGCGCGGTATACAGGGTCTTGCAGCTGGCAAACGTGTTGCCGGTTTCGTTGATATCGCTCTTATCGTTCGGCCAGCCGGAAACGACGCCGCCGGCCTCGCGCACGATGAGCATGCCGGCTGCGATGTCATACAGGAACAGATGCAGCTCGATGAACGCGTCGTACCGCCCGCAGGCTACAAAGCACAGGTCTAGCGCCGCGCTGCCCAGCCTGCGCAGGTCGGAAACATTGTCCAGAAGGGCCGGATACAGCGCCGTCATGCGCGCTCGGGCGTCTTCATAGCGCGCGGCAAACGACATGCCCACGATGGCGTCGCGCAGAACGGTCTTTTCGGAAACATGGATAGGCTGCCCGTTCATGAACGCGCCCTGCCCCTTCACGGCCGTGTACATTTCGCCAAGCCTCGGGCAGTACACGCAGCCGACTACGACTTCGCCCTTTTCCTCGTAGGCGATGGAGACGGTGTACAGGGGCAGATCGCAGATGAAATTCGTGGTCCCGTCGATCGGGTCCACGATCCAGCGGCCCTCGCTGCCCGCGCTCTCGCCGCTTTCCTCGCCGAAGAAGCCGTCGCCCGGGAAGCGGCCGAGCAGTTCCTCGCGGATGATAGCCTCGCTGCGCTGGTCTGCCTCGGTCACATAATCGTTGGCCAGCTTGTGCGTTACGGAAAAACTGGGCCTGCTCAGCAGATATTCGCCTGCCCTGCGCGCTGCGGCCTCGGCTGCGGCAAGGCGTTCGTTCCATGTGTACGACATTGTGTTTCAACTCCGCCCCAAAGTGTGATATACTTTGTATACCTCTATTTTACCAGACAGGAGGCTGCATCTGCAATATGAAGATCGTCAGCTGGAACGTAAACGGCCTGCGCGCCTGCATGGGCAAGGGATTTGAAGAGAGCATGGCCGCGCTGGACCCCGATATCATCTGCCTGCAGGAGACAAAGCTGCAGGAGGACCAGTTCCCCGGCGCGCCGGAGGGATATACCGTCTTCCTCAACTGCGCCGATAAAAAGGGCTACAGCGGCACCGCTATTTATACCAAAACCCAGCCGCTGCAGGTCACAAAGGGCATCGGTATCGATGAGCACGACCACGAGGGCCGTGTGCTCTGCGCCGAATATGAGGACTTTTATCTCGTCTGCTGCTATACCCCCAACGCGCAGCGCGAGCTCACGCGTCTGGAGTACCGCATGCAGTGGGAAGACGATTTCCGCGAGTGGCTTTCGCAGCTGGACAAAGTAAAGCCCGTCGTGCTGTGCGGAGATCTGAACGTCGCTCATACCGAGATCGACCTCAAAAACCCCAAAACGAACCATAAAAACGCCGGGTTTACCGACGAGGAGCGCGGTAAGTTTACTGATCTGCTCGGCGCGGGCTTTGCCGACAGCTGGCGCGAGCAGCATCCCGGCGTGACGGGCGTCTATTCCTGGTGGAGCTTCATGCGCAACGCGCGCGCCACGAACGCGGGCTGGCGCATCGATTATTTCGTCGTTTCGCAGCGTCTCATGCCGCGCGTGACCCATACCGATATCCACTGCGATATTTTCGGCTCCGACCATTGCCCCGTGAGCATCGATCTGGGCTGACGGGGTGCGGGGATTCGCTGGGGCTCTGCCCCAGACCCTGCTTAAGGGAATCATTCCCTCTGGACTCCTCATTATGGGGTTATCTTTCTAAACATAAATAGATGTGCCCGGCTACACTTACAGTGTGGGCCGGGCGTTGTGTATCGTGGAGAATGGGTACGCTGGAGACTCTGTCTCCAGACCTCTGCTCAAGGAACTTCGTCCCTTGAGAATCCCATCTTGGGGTATAGAATAACTATCCAAACAAAAATGGAGGCTGGCAACGCTTACAGCGTGGGCCAGCCTTTTGCTATGAAAAAGCAAACGCTGTCTTCTGTTAGGCGGCAGCATTTGTCTGCGGCCACTGGCCGTC